>CAYZGY010000067.1:0-16433 GCA_964478085.1 uncultured Planctomycetia bacterium | reverse complement strand
GCGGTACTGATGCGCCGGCTCGTCCCCCTGCTCGCCCTGGCCCTGATGCTGCCGGGCGGGGGGGGCGGCGGCCCCCCCCGGGCCCCCCCCGCCGGGGGGCGCCGGGGGGGGGGGGGGGGGCCGCCCGGCCCCCCACCCCCACCAACAAGACAACTACGGGCAGTGCTCCTCCGCGCAACCCAGAGCGAGGTCGCCCGGGTCGTCCGACTTCCCGCAATCCGGGAACGGAGCCGGAGGCGCGAGGCCACCGGTGAAGAGGAAGTTGAGGCCGTAGATGCCCGAGGTCAGATTGACTTGACCTTGCTTGCTCGCGTCAGCCGCAGCGACGCAGCTCGGCTCGGCTCCGCCTTGGAAGAGCCAGGCGAAGATCAGGATCGAGTCGTTGAGCAGGATCTGGCCGTTGCCGTCGGTGTCACCACGGGTAAAGCCGACGCCGGCACCCTGGCAGGAGTTTCCGACGCCGTCATTGTCGTCGTCTTCCTGGCCGGGGTTGGCGTCGTTCGGACAGTTGTCACAAACATCTCCGACACCGTCCTCATCACCGTCGAGCTGATCGGCGTTCGAGTCGTCCGGACAGTTGTCGTCGACGTCGAGCACGCCGTCCTCGTCGGTGTCGCGATCCGAACCGGCAGTGCAGGTCGCGTCGTCGGACACGTCATCGCAGTCGGGACGATCGTCGACCGTCACCGAGAACGAGTACTCGCCGCCCGGTGCCAAGCTCAGGAGAGCGACGGCGTCGGCCTGCGGACCGATGAGGCGCGGCGCGTTGACGCCGTCGTCGACCATGAACGTGAAGAGGACCTGATCGCCCGTGTCGTCGGTACCCGTCGCGCGAAGCTCGTGGGTGATACCGAAGGGACGTCCGGTCTCGACGACGTCGAGGCCCGTGCAGTGCGTGTCGCCGTACTCGGCGTCGCCCGGCTCGGGACACGGCGAGGGAGCGAAGTCACTCTTCTCGACCTCGTAGTTCGTCGCGATATCACAATCACTGAGCACACCCGACATGATGCGCACGCGGGCGAGAGACAAAGTTCCCTGGAGACCCGTCGTGAACGTGAATCCGTCGCCCTCGAGCTGCTGCGCGAGGCTGATGAGCCCGTCGCCGTGCGCGTTGATCACACCTGCGCCGACCGTCTCCTGGTTCTGGAGAACGCCGTCGGCGTAGACGCGTGTCGTCGTGCCGTCGAACGTATACGCGAGGTGGTGCCAGACGTTTGCCTCGGGCGCGCCACCGGCATCGTTCCAGCCGAGGTCCGGACCGTCGCCACCCCAGTGGCCGACCGCGCCGAAGGCACCGTGAGTACCGTAGTTGAACGACATGTTCGAGCCGTTGGGGCCACCACGCTTACCCCAAGAGAGGATGGTCTCCTCGCCCGGGATCTCGGGGTTGTGTACCCAGACCTCGATCGTGCGCAGCGGATCGGGGCCGAGCAGCTCGACGGGGGTCGGGTCGGGCGACTGGTACGAGTCGCCGCTGCGACCATCTTCGTTGAAGCTCATGCCGAGCGAGCCCGAGATCGTACGAGCGACGATCTGAGGATCACCCGCCTTGATGAAATCACCGAGGGCACCGCGGTTGTCCCAAGTCTCGGGACCCTCGCCGAGACCCTCGAGGTCGCGCACGTCGAGGTCAACCCAGACCGCGTCGGTTTCGATGATATCGCCGCCGACATCCTGGCGTGAGACGGTCCACGTCGCCATCGCCTCGCCCGCGTCGTTGGCCGCTGTGACGGTGACTTCGAAGGACGCAGGACCAGGATCCGGAATCGGTACCGTGAGGGATCCGTCCTGTGAGATGGTCGCGCCCTCGAGCGAGTCGATCGAAAGCGCAGGAATCGGAGTACCCGCGACCTGAACACTGGCCCGATACTCCGTGAAGGCGCTGCAGTAGGTATCGTCGACCGGATGGTCGACGAACTGCGGCGCGTTCTCGAACGCCTCGCGCTCGACGTCGTAGTTGTGCGAGATCTGGCACGGTGAGAGGACGTCGTCATGGACGCGCACCGACGCGATCGCGAGACGTCCCGCGAGACCGCCAGCCCACGTCATCGCATCGCCATTCCACTGCTGTGCGAGGACGAACGGCGTATCGCCGTGGGTGTTGATCACGCCGGCGCCGAGCTCTTCGGAGTTCATCAGAACACCGTCCGAGTAAACGCGCGTCGTCGTGCCGTCGTACGTGTACGCGAGGTGGTGCCAGACACCGGCCTCCGGCGCACCAGCGGTGAAGGTGTTGTCGATCCAGCCGAGGTCCGGCCCGCCACCACCCCAGTGGCCGACAGCACCAAAGTTCCCGTGGACACCGTAGTTGAACGACATGTTCGATCCGTCGGGACCACCGCGCTTACCCCACGAGAGAACGGTCTCCTCGTTCGGGATCGGAGCCGGGTTGAAGACCCAGGCCTCGATCGAACGCGTCGCGTCGACTCCGACGAGTCCCGGAGCCGATTCCTGAAGCGGGAACTCCGAGGCGTAGGCGTCAAGATTGCCCGCCTCGTTGAAGTTGACGCAGACGACGCCACCGATCTCCCGGATCAGCGGATCGCCCGACTTGACCAGGTCACCGAGCTCTCCGTCGTTGAGCCAGATATCGTCTGCAGGACCGTCGACGTCCCCCTCGAGGTTCGCGGCGCTAATATCGACGAAGAGATCACCGGCGACTTGAATACCACCAGTGAGATCTTGACGCTCGACGAGATGCGTCGCAGTCGCCGAGCCGACGACGTTGCTGGCGGTGACCTCGACCTCGAAAGATGCCGGCACCGGATCCGGAATCACGTAGGTGAAGAGTCCATTCTCGTCGATCGTCGCGCCGGCAGGAGAGACGACGTCCCACTCCGGTGGAGGAACGCCCTCGGCGAGGAACTGATAGGTGTAGTTCGTGTCTGCCGGACAGAACGACGCCGTCTCGATGTCGTTGAGGATCGCTGGGAACGTGTTCTGCGTCAGGCAGTTGCCCTGGAAGTCGCCGCACTCGACGTTGTAGTTCTCGAAGATTTGCAGGTCCGAGAGAGCCTCGCTGTGGATACGGACCTTCGCGAGCGAGAGATGCGCGTTGAATCCGGCGTTGAGGTTCTGACCACCACCGCCCTCGTTCTGCCCGCCGATGACGAACGGGAAGTCGGGCTTCGTGTTGATGACTCCGTCTCCGAGGGTCTCCGAATTCTGGAGAACACCGTCCGAGTAGACGCGGGTCGTCGAGCCGTCGTAGGTGTAGACGAGATGATGCCAAAACCCCGCCTCGGGGTTACCGGCCGTGTTGGCGTTGTCGACCCAGCCGATGTCCGGTGCTCCCCAGTGACCGACGGCGCCGAAGGTGCCGTGGTTGCCGTAGTTGAACGAGACGTTCGAGCCGTTCGGACCGCCGCGGGCGCCCCAAGCGACCATCGTCTCCTCACCGACGACGTCCGGGTTGTACGCCCAGACCTCGATCGTGCGCGTCGCGTTGACGCCCGTGACGCTCGGAGGCGCGTTGACGTCGGAGACGTAGAGATCGTTCGAGAAGCTCAACGCCGTGACACCGTCGACCTCTTCCACGACCGGATCGCTCCCCGGGACGAGGTTGAAGGTACTGACCAAGCCGCCCGAGACCCAGAGGTTCGACCCGGCCGACGAGTGGTCGGCGCAGAGGTTGACGAGCAGGTCGCCGGCGACGTGGAGCTCGGGGTTGATCTCCGGAGGATCGTCCGGACGCGAGACGTCCCAGGAGAACATCTCGGTGCCCTCGGAGTTCTCGCACTCGAGCGTCACCGTGAAGCCGGGGCTGTCCTCGGCCGGGGAAAACAAGATGGTCACGATCGAACCGTCGGAGTTGACGGTAGCGCCGTCGGGCGACGTGATGCGAACGTCCGTGATCGGGGAGACAGGCGAAGACGCGAGCGTCACGTCACGCGTGTAGTCGTTCCCCGGAATCCACGAATCCTCGCTCGGACAGTCCGTACACGAGCAGAGAGCGGGAACGAGGAAGTCGCCGACCTCGAAGTCGAAGTTGTTCTGAATATCCTCGTTCGAGAGAACGCCGTCGTGGATGCGGATTCGGCCGATCGAGAGCTGACCGCGGAGGCCCACGGCGTAAACGCCGTTCGCCTCGATCTGGTTCGCGACGACGATCCGCCCGTCGGCGTGCGTGTTGATCGCCCCTGCGCCGAGAACCTCCGAGTTGATCTCGCAGGTGATCTCGTCGACGATGCACCCGTCTGCGTAGACGCGGGTGGTCGTGCCGTCGTACGTGTAAGCGAGGTGGTGCCACTGACCGGCAACGGGAGCTCCGCCGCCGTCCGCCCAGCCAATGTCCGCCCCACCCCAGTGGCCGACCGCGCCGAATGCACCGTGCGTGCCGTAGTTGAACGACATGTTCGAGCCGCCCGGACCACCACGACGTCCGAAGGAGACGAGCGTCTCCTCGGGTGGAATCTCGGGGTTGAAGACCCAGACCTCGATCGAACGAGTCGGATCGACACCCGTGACGCCCGCCGGGGTCTCGAAGTCGGCGCGGAAGCAGTTGAACACCGCCGTGGAGTTCATGTGCACCCCACGCGCGCCGGCGATGTTTCCGACCTCGGGCGAATTCTCGGTGTCCACCTTCTCGACGTCGTTGACGTCGACTTGGACGAAGTTCCCCCCGGCCGCTCCGTTGTTCGGCCAAGCCGCGTCACCCGTTTCGACATCGACGGCGTCGAGGTCGACCAAAAGCTCCTCGGCAACCGCGAGCTGCGCCTGCGCGCGCCCCGCGAAACCGAGCAAGACCGTCGCACACGCGAAAGCGAAGAGCGGCCATCGACAATTCTCACGAATGTTCATGAGTTCCTCTAACCTCCTGAAAGTCCCTGCGAGCGTACGATCACCTTGAGCGCACGCCCGAAATCGTGATTTACTGCGTTCACCGTGCTGCGTCGCGCGCCCAGAAAACCTGACACTCACACGCGCGCGAGCTGGATCGTTACCTAGACCCTTCGACGACGATCCGAGAACTTCATCGAATTTCCGGAACGTCAAAATCCCATCGTAGCTTCACGTCAAAGTTTGGCAACAGAGACCGAGTGCCAATCCAGATAAAAAACCGACTTTTTCGAGCCGCCTCGTGGGCCATTCTTGCCGCGCTCCTGAGCGTCACGGTCGGCTGCGGGTCCGATGGTTCGTCCGAGCCGTCGAGCACGGGAGCGGGCGGCGCACGCGGGGTGACGAACACCCTCGTCCGCGAGGTCACGGCGTCGTCCGGCTTCCCCGAACAACCCGCGAACTGGCCCGACGGCACGTATCGCATACCCGAGCTATCCCCTGGCGGGGTCGCACTTTTCGACTTCGACGGGGACGGCCGACTCGACATCTACCGACTCGTCCAACCGAAGCCGGACCGAGCCCTCTCGGGCCGCGTCGAGCCGCCAAGCGAGCCCGCGCCGAACCGCCTCTACCAGCAAGACGCGAGCGGGAAGTTCTCCGCGATTCCCGGCGCGGCGGGCCTCGCCGATCCGGGCTACTCGCACTCGGTCGCGATCGGCGATGTCGACAACGACGGCGATGTCGACGTCTTCGTCGGCAATCTCGAGGAGGACCGGCTCTTTCTCGCGGACGGAAAAGGACGCTTCGAGGACGCGACCGCGGCGAGCGGCATCGCCGGCAGCGCCTGGTCCGCCGGCGCGACGTTCTTCGACTACGATCGAGACGGCGACCTCGACCTCTTCGTCGTCCACTACCTCGAGGATCACCCGAGTCGCGTCTGCCGCGTACGCGTCGATGCGCCGCGGGACTACTGCGGGCCGCGCAAGTACCAAGGCGTACGCGACAAGCTCTACGAGAACCTCGGCGGCGGACGATTCCGTGACGTCACGGAGCGCGCCGGCATCTCGCGCGCGTTCGGTGGCTTCGGCGCACTCTGCGTCGACCTCACGGGAGACGACTGGCCCGACGTCTACGTCGTCAACGACGAGCAGCCCAATCAGCTCTGGGTGAATCGACGTGACGGCACGTTCGTCGACGAAGCCGTCGCGCGCGGCCTCGCGCTGAACGGCGCCGGCAAGACCGAGGCGAGCATGGGATTCGCCATCGGCGATACGGACGGAGACGGTCACCAAGACATCCTGCTCACCCACCTCGTCGACGAGACGCATACGCTCTACCGCGGCGGAGCGGACGGCATCTTCGTCGATCGATCCGCGTCGAGCGGCATCGGCGGTCCGAGCTTGCCGCTGACCGGCTGGGGTTGCGGACTCGTCGACCTCGACCTTGACGGAGATCTCGACCTCGCCGCGGTCCATGGTCGCATCGCCCGTGCTGACGTCTTACCGGGTGCGGCCTGCGGCGAGTTCTGGAACGACTACGCCGAGACGAACTGGCTCTTCCTCGCGGACGGCGGACGGTTTCGCGCCGCGAACGATCGCGCCGGCACGTTCGCGACGCGCCCCGAAGTCAGTCGCGGTCTCGCCTTCGGCGATCTCGACGGCGACGGCGACCTCGATCTCGTCGAGACGTGCGTCGGCGAAGGCTTGCGCATCTTCCACGGCGAGGCGGCCGGTCGCGGTGCCCATTGGCTACGCGTTCGCGCCGTGACGACCGGACGCGATGCGATCGGCGCCCGAATCCGACTGAGCGCCGGCGGGAGAACTCAAGTACGCGACCTCATCAGCGCGTACAGCTACGCGTCGGCAAACGAGCTCGTCGCACACTTCGGCCTCGGCAAAGCGGCGACCTTCGAGAAGATCGAGATCGTCTGGCCCGATGGTCGACGCGAGCGCTTCGCGGGCGGCGCAGCCGATCGACTCCTCACGATCACGCATGGATCCGGGACGATCCTCAACGAGCGGTAGCTCCCGACGATAGAGACTGCGCGGTCTTCTGATCGGCTGCGGCCTTTTCCCTCTCGCCGAGCGCGGCCCAAGACCTGGCGCGCGAGAGGTAGAGGTGCGGATTTCGCGGACTCGACTGAATCGCCGCACTGAAGTCGGCGACCGCCTGCTGGTGTGCACCGATTGACTGAAACGACGCGGCGCGACGCTCGAGCGCCGGCAGGAACCCGGGCTGGAGCTCCAGAGCCTTCGAAAAATCGACGATCGCGGGTCGGAACTCCCCACGCGACCCGCGATGGAGACCGCGCGCGTGATAGGCTCCGTAGAAGCTCTTGTCCACCTGGATCGCCTTCTCGAAATCGGTGAGAGCCCGGTCGGGCATGCCCAGTCGCGCGTAGTAGCCACCTCGATTGACGAGCGTCGACGCTTGGAACGGATCGAGCGCGAGAGCGCGGCCGCAGTCCTCGACAGCCTCCTTCAGACGATCGAGCGACGCGTAGACCTCCGCGCGATTGACGTAGAACCGCACGCTGTCGCTCTTCGCACGAATCGCCAGCGTGTAGTGTCCGAGCGACTTGTCCTTCTGTGTCGTGCGCGCGTACGCGTTGCCGAGCCAGTAGTGCGCCTCGGCATCCTTCCCGTCGAGGCGAATCATCGCGCGGAAGTCGTCGATCGCCTTCTGGTTCTGATTCGTCTCGAAGTACGCGCGTCCACGCTCGAGAAAGACCTTGCGGTCTTCGAGCCCGAGACCGATCGCTTCGGAATACCGCGCGATCGCCTGGACTCGATCCCCCTCGCTTCGAAACGCGATGCCCTCCGCGAGCAGCTCTTCCGCCGTTCGGCCGTCCGCGGAGAGCTTCGTCGTCTTCGCTCCTTCGCCCGGCTCGTCGCCGCAGCTCACGCTCGAAAGAAGCGCGGAGAGGCAGACTGCTGCCAATGCGTAACTGCCGAGAAAGCTCGAGTTCCGAGGATAATTCATCGTCGATGGTCCCGTGACGAAGTGTATCGCACCGGCCACGACAGAACCAGCGACCGAAAATGCGACGGCGCAGGTCGAGTTCGCAACATTCCCAAGGACTCCCCCCGAAGGACGAACTGAAAGAGGAGGTACCAACCTTTCGATCCGGCTTCGGGTCTTGCGACAGGGCACCGCGTGGGTTCATGAGCCATTCGGACAAAACGGTCATTCTGGACTCCGATCCGCACGAAGAGACGGATGTCGGATCGGGTTTCGCCACGACGGAGCATACCCTCAACGGTCGCTTTCGCATGCTTCGCCAGCTCGGCGCGGGCGGAATTGACGTGACGGGCGCGGTCGACCGCAGGCGGATCCAAACGCTGCAGAACGAGTTTCTCGTCCTCAGCCTCCTACGCCATCCAGGCGTCGCGCGCGTCTACGATTTCGGTCGGGACCTCAAATCCGGGGGGCTGTTCTTCACCATCGAGTTCCCCGATCCCTCCGAGCGGGACGTCGTCGGTCTGGCGCGTCACTTCATCAAGGCGGAGAAGCTCCGCGACGCGCTCAACTACGGTTCGCAAGCCGCCGACAAGTTCGTTCGCGAATTCCGTCTACACGCCGCGCTCGAGGTCTTG
The DNA here is from genome assembly GCA_964478085.1 of uncultured Planctomycetia bacterium. Lineage (GTDB taxonomy): Bacteria > Planctomycetota > UBA8108 > UBA8108 > UBA8108 > CAYMLL01. The sequence goes on along the minus strand of CAYZGY010000067.1, from coordinate 8,058 downwards.
CTCCAAGTCGCGGAGCTGGCACGCAAGCTCGGCTCGTCGATTCCGACACAGCACTGCTACGAGCTCGCGAAGCTCTTCCGCCTCTGCGGAAAGTTCGAGAACGCGCGGCAGATCCTGCTCAACGTTCACGACGAGCTCCAGATGAGCGACTCAGCCGACCTGCTCGCGCAGACGTGCATCGATCTCGCGCAGATCGACGGCTCGCTCGACGAAGCCAGGGGCCTCTTCAAACGCGCGGAGCGCATGGCGGAGAAGGCACCGTGCTCGTCTGCCGCGCGACCTTCAACAACTCGAGCTCGAATCCCGCGTTGACGAAGAAGATGTGGAAGCGCAGCGTTCGCTGGGGGCCCCAGACTTGGGACGAGATGCACATCGGGTACTTCGATTTCGTCACCGCTCGCGAAGAATAGCGGGCGCGGACGTCCCCCCTTTCCCGCGCATCGGTTTGGTGGTAGGATCCCTGGTCGGTTTTTTCCGCCACCGGACCCCGAAGAGCACTTAGAGATCGGAGAATCCCGGCTGCAGACCCGGGCTGTCCCGACTCGCCAAGGGCCGTAGAGATAGACATGACAACTCGCATCGAACGCGACTCGATGGGCGACATGGAGGTCCCTGAATCCGCACTCTGGGGAGCCTCGACGCAGCGTGCCGTGGGCAACTTCCCGGTATCGGGCCAAGGCGTGCCGGCCGAGCTCGTGCGGGCCTTGGGGCTCGTGAAGCTCGCGGCGGTCCGCGTCAATCGTGAGGCGGGTGCCGTCGATGGCGAAACGGCCGAGGCGATCGAAGGCGCGGCGCGCGAGGTCGCGGCGAACCAGCTCGACGAGCACTTCGTCGTCGACGTGTTTCAGACCGGCTCGGGAACCTCGTCGAACATGAACGCGAACGAGGTCATCGCGAATCGGGCGATCCAGCTGCGCGGCGGCGCGATCGGCGACAAGTCGGTCCACCCGAACGATCACTGCAACTACGGTCAGTCGTCGAACGACGTCTTCCCGACGGCGATTCACGTCGCCGCGGCCGAAGCGATCGAGACGCGACTCCTCCCGGCGCTCGGCAAGCTCCAATCGACGCTCGAAGCGAAGGCGAAAGAGCTCTGGGACGTGATGAAGATCGGCCGCACGCACTTGATGGACGCGACACCGATCCGCCTCGGTCAGGAGCTCGGTGGACACGCGAGCCAGATCGAGCACGGCATCGAGCACGTCCAGGCGACGCTCCCCCACCTGCGCGAGCTCGCGATCGGCGGCACGGCGGTCGGCACGGGCATCAACACGAAGGCCGATTTCGGCGCGAAGGTCTCCGCGGAGCTCGCGAAGGAGACGGGCATCGCGTTCACCGAGGCGCGTAACCACTTCGAGGCGCAGGCCGCGCAGGATGCGGCGGTCGCGGTCAGCGGTGCGCTGAAGACGGTAGCCTGCTCGTTGATGAAGATCGCGAACGACATCCGCCTCCTCGCGATGGGCCCTCGCTGCGGTCTCGCCGAGCTCAGCCTGCCCGCGACTCAACCGGGCTCGAGCATCATGCCCGGCAAGGTCAATCCCGTGATCTGCGAGTCGGTCGTCCAGGTCGGCGCGCAGGTGCAAGGCAACGACCTCGCGATTCAGCTCGGCGGCCAGTGGGGTCAGCTCGACCTCAACACGATGCTCCCGCTCATCGCGCGCAACTTGCTCGAATCGATCTCGCTCCTGACGAACGTCTCGAACGTCTTCGTCGAGAAGTGCCTCGAAGGCCTCGAGGCCGACGAGGAGCGTTGCAACGGACTCATCGAGGGCAGCCTCTCGATGGTGACGTCGCTCAATCCTCTCATCGGTTACGACAAGGCCGCGGCGATCGCGAAGGAAGCCTTCCAGACTGGCAAGACCGTTCGCGACCTGCTGAAAGAGAAGGCGCTCGTGAGCGAGGAAGAGCTCGACGCCGCGCTCGATCCCGAGTCGATGACGCGGCCGACGCCGTAGGAGGAGAGGGATGCTCTCGACAAGGCGTCGGATCGGAGACGGAGGTCGATGGCGAAGCAGGAATCGTTGATTGCCGGATGACGAGAGGCCGTCACGTCGCGGCGACTCGCCGCGAGACCCGAGCGCGAGTGAAACAGCGAGAGCGACAGCGACAGCGACAGCGAGAAAACAACAGGGACTGAGACGATGCTGTTCGGAACCCAGAAGATCAACTCGGCCGGCCACCTCGAGGTCGGAGGATGTGACGTCGTCGACCTCGCGAAGGAGTTTGGAACTCCGCTCTACATCATCGACGAAGACGCATTCCGCGCTCGCGCGACGGAGTACGTCAACGACTTCAAGTCGCAATTCCCCGACGGAAACGGTGATGATTTTCAGGTCGCGTTCGCATCGAAGGCGTTTCTGTGCAAGGCCGCCGCGAAGCTCGCCGACTCGTGCGGGCTGCACCTCGACGTCGCCTCGCTCGGCGAGCTCAAGGTGGTCGCCGACGCGGGAGTCGATCTCGCGCACGTGACGATGCACGGGAATTTCAAGAAGGACGAGGATCTCGAGGGAGCGCTCGACCTCGGTGTCGGGTTGATCGCGATCGACTCGGTCGACGAGTATCGCCGTCTCTCCGAGATCGCCTCGGCGCGTGGCGCGATTCAGCGTGCGGTTATCCGAGTCGCGCCCGGCATCGACGCGAACACGCTCGACGAGATCTCGACGGGACGCAACGACACGAAGTTCGGCATCACGGTCGAGAACGGCGCCGCGATCGAGGCGATCACGGAGTGCCTCGACCTCCCCGGCATCGAGCTCGTCGGCATCCACGCGCACATCGGAAGCCAGATCCTCGAGCTCGAGCCCTTCGACCTGCTCGCGACGAAGATGGTCGGCATCTGCGCGAAGGTGAAGGAGTCGACGGGTTGGACGCCTCAGCTGGTCGTCTGCGGTGGCGGCCTCGGCATTCACTACGAAGCGACGGACAACCCGCCGAGTGTCGCCGATCTCGCCAAGACGCTCGTCGAAGGCATCCGCCGCGAGACCGAGAAGCACGGGCTCCCGATGCCAAGCGTCGGCGTCGAGCCCGGACGCTCGCTCATCGGCGAGTTCGGCCTGACGCTGTACGAGTGCGGACCGGTCAAGACCGTACCGATCGGTGATGGCGCCACGAGGACCTACGTCTCGGTCGACGGGGGCCTCTCGGACAACCCGCGTCCGGTCATGTACGGCGCGCAGTATCCGCTCGTTCTCGCGAACCGCGCGAACGAGGAGGTGACGACGTCCGTGCGCGTCTCGGGACGACACTGCGAGACCGACACGCTCTTCAAGGCCGTCGACTTGCCGCCGCCGCGATCGGGTGACCTCTTGGCAATCCTGTCGACGGGCGCCTACAATCACGTCATGGCGAGCAACTACAACTTCTTCTACCGCCCGCCCGTCGTCTTCGTCAGCGACGGCAAGGCCCGCGAGGTCGTTCGGCGGGAGACGCAAGAAGACCTGATGGCGCGTGATATCGGGTAGACGGTCGGTTAGACGAATCCTCCGGATCGAGCATCGAAGAATCTCGCTCGTCGTCCTCTTGGCGACGAGCTTTCTTTTCGTCGGCTGTCAGAGCGGCTACCTCATCGAGCAAGGATCCGGGCAGCTCGGCCTCATCTGGGGTCGCGTCGATCTCGACGACCAGGAGCTGCTCGCCTCGCTCGAGGACGACGAGCGACGCAAGCTCGAGTGGGCTCCGAAGATCCTCGAGTTTGCACGGACGGAGCTCGGTCTCGATCCGGGCGACTCGTACACGACCTTCTTTGACACGAAAGGCGAGCCGATCACGCACCTCGTCGTCGCGTCGGAGCGCCTCGCGCTGATCCCGTACGAATGGTGCTTCCCGATCGTCGGCTGCGTGCCGTACAAGGGCTACTTCGACGAGGACGACGCCGACGCCGAAGCCGATCGCTTACGCGAGCAAGGCTGGGACGTCTCGGTCTTGCCGGCCAGCGCGTACTCGACACTCGGCTGGTTCAGCGACCCCGTCCTCTCGGACATGCTCGACCGGCCCTTTCCCGGCTTCGTCGACGTCCTGATTCACGAGACGGTTCACCGCACGCTCTACCTCCCGGGCGGCACGGCGTTCAACGAGAGCCTCGCGACGCACGTCGCGCGCGAAGGCACGCGGCTCTTTCTCGAGCGCCACCCGGAATCGGCCTCGGAAGAAGATCTCGAGGCTTGGCAACGCCGACAGCGCTTCTCTCGTCTTTACGAGGAGAGCCTCGCCCGGCTCCGGGATGATCTCGACTCGCTCTTTCGGAGCGATTTACCGGACGTCGAGAAAGAAGCGCGAAAGGCCGAGCTCTTGGGTACCACGAAGAGGACGATCGAGAGGCTCCTGGGCCGTGCCGGCCTGCCGAACCTGACGAACGCCGACGTGATCCTGAGCGACCGATATCACGGCTACGTCGAAGACTTCGCCAGAATTCAACGACGCGTGGGCGGGCACCCGAAGAACTTGCTGAGCTACCTCGCCCGAGAGAGCTCTGAGGGCCTCGCTCGACTCGAGGAGCTCCTCGCCGAAGCCCGAGAGGAAGGCTCGCCAACGATCCCTCGATGACACCGCCGCGTCCATGAGACCACTCGCCGCCATGATCCGAATGCGCCTCGCCGCGCTGCGGAACTCCGTCTTCAACCTGAAGAAGGATTCCGTCGCGAAGACGGGCGTCATCATCTTCGGCCTCGGCAATGTTATCGCGCTCGGCTACTGGGTCAGCCTCAAAAGCTTCCAGTTCATCGACGGATTCAAGGCCTTCGGCGACCTCAACGCGAAGATGGTCGCTCTGCTGCTCTTCGCGCTCTTGATCCTCGTCGTGCTTTCGACGGTGATCATCACGTACACGAGCGTCTTCGTCGCGAAAGAGACGACGTTTCTCTTCCAGAACCCGGTGCCGCACCGAACGATCCTCCTCGTCAAGGTCGTCGAGTCGGTCTCGATCGCGTCGTGGGCGAGTGTGTTCCTGTGCCTGCCCGTGCTCGTCGCGTTCGGAGTCTTACGAGAGGCTCCCCCTCTTTACTACTTCGAGATGGCCGCTGTGCTCGTCGTCTTCCTGCTCTTCGCGGGACTCGTCGGTGCGACCCTCTCGTTCATGCTCGCGCCGCTCTTTCGTCGACTGCGGCCGCGGCCGCTTATCGTCGGAGCGCTCGCGTTGCTCGTCGGGCTCACGTGGATCTTCCTGCGCTCCTTCGAGCTCGGCGCGATGGAAGGCGAGAACAACCTTCTCGTCCTCGATCGACTGACGACCGGGCTCAAGGCGATGCGATCGCCCTACTCGCCGAGCCGTTGGGCCTCGAGCGCGATTATCGCGGCCTTCGAGGGCTCTCACCGAGAGGTCTTCCTGCACGGGGCGACGCTCCTCGCGAACACGCTGATCTTCGTCCCGCTACTATCGATCTACGGTTTCCGCGTCTACCAGCAGGAGTGGATCGCACGCCAGGGATCTCTCGGCGGTCGTCGAGAGCGCCGCCGCACTCGCCCGGGTCGCTTCCTCTCGAGCAGCCCCGTACGCGCGCTTCTCGCGAAGGATGTGATCGTCTTCCTGCGCAACTCCTCACAGCTCAGCCAGTCGCTCCTCTTCGTCTTGCTGATGGTGATCTACTCGCTGAGCTTGCTGCAGATCCCGGACTTCTTCAAAGACGCGGAGAGCAACCCCGGCCTCTTCCGATTCATCTACTTCGCGAACCTCGCGGCGATCTGCATGATCCTCTCTTCGTTCACGTCGAGGTTTCTCTTCCCGCTCCTCAGTCTCGAGGGGCGAGCGTTCTGGATCCTCGGTCTCGCGCCGATGTCGCGTGGACGGCTGCTGTTTCAGAAAGTCGTTTACGGTCTGACGATCAGCCTCACGCTCGGGGTGATGACGGCGGTCATCTCGAACATCGCTCTCCGAAGCCCCCCCGACATGTTCGCGTCGGCGATCTACACGATGTGCCTCGCCGCGGGATCGCTCACCTGCCTCGCGACCGGACTCGGTGCCGCCTACCCGAGCTTTCACGAGGACAACCCCGCTCGCGTCGCCGTCGGTCTCGGCGGCACGCTCAATTTCTTCGCGAGCGCGCTGACGATCGCCATTCTCGTCGCGATCCAGTCGATCCCCCATTTTGGGGCGACGGGGACCTGGGGACCGCGCGGTGGCTTGAGCGACAACGCGATGTTCTGGCTCTTCGCCCTCACTCACTTCGTCGCGACCGTCTTCGCGTACAGCGTCTCACGCTTCGCCCTCTGGCTCGGAAAACGCAATCTGGAGCGCTGCGAGTTTTGAAGTACTTCGGTGCGATCTCCACGCTGATGATCCTCGCGTTCTGGATCACCATCAACACGCTCCTCGTCCAGCGAGACCTCGAGCACCGTCGTCAAGGCGAGTACCGCCGCGGCCTCGACGCGCTCGTCGGCGCCGGGACGATTCGCGAGAGCTGGATGTCGATCTACCAGGACCACAAGAAGGTCGGCTACTCGGGGTACACGCTCGAGAAGATCTACAACGAGGACGGCACGGAGTATCAAGTCCACGTCGACACACTCTACCGCGGGCGCTTCCCGCTTCCCGAGATGCTCGCGCGCTTCCTCGAGAACAGCAATCAGCTCGAGCTTCAGGGACGCCTCTTCCTCGACGAGGAGCTCGAACCCACCCTGATGGGACTCAACGTCTCGCTCGTCCTCCTGCGCGGAACCGCGATTGAAAAGTCGGTGGACTTCGTGCTCTCGGGAACGCGCAAGGAAGACAAGCTCTCGATCGAGGTCTACTTCGGCGAGGAGAAGGAGGACGAGAAGCCCGCCTTCGCGCTCGCGATCCCCGTCGAGAAGATGACGCTCTCGAACGGCCTGGCACCGTCGCTTCCGCTGGCCGAGTACGAGGTCGGCAAGAAGTACGAGCTTCCCGTCTTCGAGCCGCTCTCGTTCTTCGGCATCGACTCCGAAAGCGCCACGGTCGAGGTCGTCGACAAGATCGAGAAGCGCATCGACGGCGTTCGAGCCGACGTCTACGAGGTCGAGACGAAGTTTCGCGGACAGGTCTCGAAGTCGTGGGTGACGTCGAATGGCGACGTATTGCGCCAGGAGATCGGCCCGCCGCTCTCGCTGCTCCTGCGCAAGGAGCCGAGCAAGATCGCGGCTGTGCGAGGCTTCGAGCGCGAAGTTCCGGAAGAGCCCGAGAAGCCAGCACCGGTGCAAGATTCGGAAAACGAGGCGAGCCGGCAATGATCGAGATCGAAGGACTCGTCCGAACGTACGGCACCAAGGTCGCGGTCAACGGGCTCGACCTGACCATCCCCGACGGCACCTTTTACACCTTCCTCGGTCCCAACGGCGCCGGCAAGACGACGACGATGAAGGTGATGGCCGGGCTCCTGCGTCCGACCTCGGGCTCCGTCCGCATCGACGGCATCGACGTCGTCGCCGACCCCGTCGCCGCGAAGCAGCGCATCGGCTACATCCCCGACCACCCCTTCCTCTACGACAAGCTCTCGGGCTGGGAGTTCCTCCACTTCATCGGCGGGCTCTACAACATGGATCGCCGGACGATCCAATCGAAGGGCGAGGAGATCCTCGAGACGTTCGGCCTCACGGAAGAAGCCGGCAAGCTCGTCGACAACTACTCACACGGCATGCGGCAGCGCCTCGCGTTCTGCGCGTGCTTCCTCCACGATCCGCGCGTCGTCATCATCGACGAGCCTTGGGTCGGACTCGACCCACGCAATATCCGAACCGCGATCGCGCACCTCAAGAAGCGCTGCGAAGACGGCGTGACGATCTTCATGTCGACCCACTCGCTCGACATCGCCGAGGACATCGCCGAACGCGTCGGGATCCTCCACCACGGAAGTCTGCTTTATGACGGCACGCTCCACGACCTCCATGCCGAGGGCAAGGATCGGGACCTCGAGGACATCTTCCTGCAGATGACAGAGTAGCGTCTCAAACGCCAGCGCAGCTCTATTCTCCTTCTTCCAATCCAACTGGAGGGTTCACGACAGACGCGAAGCGGAGGTCATCACCCTCATCACCCTCAACACCCTCAACACACACATCACCCTCAACGCCCCAACTCATCCGCACCCACCGCAGACCAACTCAACACCC
>CAYZGY010000066.1:0-16640 GCA_964478085.1 uncultured Planctomycetia bacterium | reverse complement strand
AGATCGAGTTCGGGGCCTTCGTCGAGGCCGTCGTCGATGTCGGCATCGACTTCAGCGGGGTCGCCGCCGGCGGGCTCGGCGCCGTCGAGTTCTTCATCCGGGAGCACGACCCGATCGCCGACACCGGCACTCGTCTGTCGCTCGGCGCCAAGGTGATCGCGACGAATCTCGATCTGCTGATCGAGCCGTTCGGGATCGGCATCCAGGGCGGCACCGTCTACTTCGGGTCGGACTGCGATGTCCTTGATACTGGCCCGTTCTCGATCACCTACACGGACGACTTCGCGACTCTGACGCTCGGGGTCGTCGACGATCCTGGCGACAGTCTCGGCGGCGACGACGGCCGGGTCGCGTTCGGCAGCTTCGGAGTCGAAAACCTCGACCTCTCCCTCACTGGGGAGTTCTGTGTCCACCTGCCGATCGAGGTGCTCGGGATACCGCTGGATCCGGTCGGCATCGAGACCAACTCGGCCGTCTATCCGGAGCCGCTCCTGGAGCTCTTCGATCAGCTCGTCAACGGCCGCGGCGCCGACGTCGGCGACCTCGACGGTGATCTCGACATCGTCGAGCTCGAGCCGGAGGCAGTCGTCGTTCGCAGTCTTCCGGATCTGTCGTCGCTCTTCAACGGCTTCGACCTGCTGAGCATCCTCAACGACCCGTCTTTCATCATCAACGCCGTCGACGGCGCCCTAGGAGCGTTGCAGGACGTCTTCGGCTCGAGCTTTGCGCAGGAGATTCCGCTCGTCGGCGACAAGCTTGGCAAGGCAGCCACCTTTATCCGCGATCTGCGCGCCGGCTTTATCGCGGACCTGCGCGAGAAGCTCGGTGGCCCGGGCAAGGCGATCGAGTTCGTGCGCGATGCACTCTGGGACGCGTTCGGGCCAAGCGGTTTAGCGATCCTGCTCGACTCCAACGGCGACGGCAACGTCACCAAACTCGACGATATTGTAGTCGGCTGGCACGACGTCGACGGCAACCTCGTCGATCCTTGGGAGGTTGGCGACAGTGTTCCGAAGGAGGCGGATGGCTTCTCGGCGGACGCCGACGCGATCCAGTTCGACATGCTGCTCGGCGGGGTCGCCTTCGGTACCGGCGTCGATATACCGCTAGAGATCGACCTGCCGGGGTTCGGTCTCAACGTCGACGGTGGCTTCGCGGTCCAGATGGACTGGAGCTTCGACTTCGGCTTCGGACTCAGCATCGCCGACGGCTTCTACCTGGCCACGAACGACAAGGGGCCGGCACCGGATGACCCCGAGATCGAGGTCGAGATCGGCGTCTTCCTCGACGGCGAGCCGCTCGACAATGTTCAGGTGACGCCCTTCGTCGCCGAGGGCAAGCTTCTGTTCTTCTAGCTCACCGCCACGGACACCGATCGTAAGCCGGCGACACCGGGCTTCCAGCCGAGCGGTCTGTTCGGCTTCCTCTCGGTCGATTTCCACGGCGTTGAAGCGACCGGACGCCTGACGCTCAACCATATCTTCACGAACTCGCTCGAAGACGTCTTCGAGGTCGACTTCGGACTCGAGGCGAAGCTCGGGCTCGAGCTTCAGCTCGAGCTCGATGGCGTCGAGGGCCTTCCGAAACTCAAGGGCGACCTGGTGCTCACCTGGGGCTGGAGTCTCCAGGAGGGGGCCGGCGAGTTCGACATAGGGCTGCGCAATTTGCGCATCGAGGTCGGCAGCTTCATCAGCGAGATTCTGAAGCCGATCACCGACACCATCGCCGACGTCCTGGAGCCCTTCAAGCCTGTCGTCGACGTCCTGTTGACGCCGTTGCCCGGTCTCGACGCGATTCTGGAGGATCCGACCCTCCTCGGTGTCATCAACTTTGTCGCCGGGCTGATGGGGCAGCCTGGGATCGATCCTGCCTTCCTGCACGCAGTGAAGAACATGATCGACATCGCGTTGCAAGTCGATGCGCTCCTCGGCACCGAAGGGGAGATCCTGCTCGGCGATATCATCGGGCTCGGCAGCGGTGACGTCTCGACCATCGCGTCACCTTCGGGTCTACCACAAGAGCTCTCGTCGTTCCTCGACCGTTTGGCGGCGCAGGGCTCCGGCGAAGATGTCTCCACCGGCGTCAGCGGCGGGTTCTCGAGCGAGGAGCGCTCCGGCTTCCAGATCATCGAGTACATCACCGACATCGGCAATTGGGCGAAGCTTCTGACCGGCGGTGACGCGACGCTCTTTACTTACGAGATGCCGCTGCTCAGCTTCGGGTTCGACTTCCGCCAACGCATCGGGACGATCACTGCCGGCCCGGCGATCATCAACATCGACATGGTCGGAGGCTTCTCGATGACCGCCGACCTCGGCTTCGGCTACGACACCTTCGGCATCCGCCGGGCGATCGAGACCGGCAACCCGTGGGAGGCCTTCGACGGCTTCTTTATTTCCGACTTCGGTATCACCACCGGTGAGGAGAAGGACGAGTTCACCTTCCGTGCCGAACTAGGACTCGAAGCGGCCCTGTCGCTCGTCCTCATCGAGGCGGGACTCGGTGGCATCATCGGCTTCGAGATGGGCCTTGACCTCAACGACATCGAGATCGGTGGAGAGAGTGACGGCAAGATCCGTATCTCCGAGCTGATCACGATGTGGAATTACACCGGCAATGGCGCTCCCGGTGGCTTGCTCAACATCATCAACCTCGCTGGCCGCGTCTTCCTCGAGATCTACCTCTTCGTCGACGTCGGTATCTCGTTGCCGTTCATCGGCAAGATCATGGCGCGGATCATCGACATCACGCTCGTCGACCTAACCCTCGTGGAGTGGGAGTACAAGGCGCCGAATGTCGAGCCGGTCTTGGCGCACGATGAGGGCAGCACGCTCGTCCTTCACACCGGCAAACGTGCCGCTGATCGGGAGTACCTGGACATCGACGACGCTGGCGAGATCGTCAAGGTCAGCGGCGACTCGAGCGCGATTACGGTCGAGTACTCTCACTGGACGCAGACCTTCGACACGGGCGGCTACACCAAGGTGATCGCGGACGGTGGCGACGGCAACGACCGGTTCGACGCGTCGGAGTTGACGGGGGTCGAGGTCGAGTTTACGGGTGGTTTTGGCGAAGATCAGCTGAGTGCCGGCAGTGCCGGCGGGCTACTCGACGGTGGGGACGACAACGACACACTCGGTGGTTCGGCGGCGACGGCGCCGTTGACGATGCTCGGCGGCAAGGGCGACGACCGCTTGACCGGCGGCAGCGCCGCGGACGTTCTCGACGGCGGCGACGGCGAGGACCGACTCAGTGGCGGCGGCGGGGCCGATGAGATGCGGGGCGGCAAGGGCGCCGACCAACTTGCCGGCGGTGAGGGCGACGACGAGTACTACTTCGAGGAGGGCTACAACGAGGACAGCTTCCGCGACAGTCAAGGCACTTCGCTGATCGACCTCAGTGGCGTATCCTCGCCCTCGGTGGTGCAGATCTCCCCAACCTCCACCCAGATCACTACGGGGGGCAGCCAAATACGGCTGGGCCGCTCCTCGCTCTCGCGCATCATCCTCGGTACCGGTTACGACGAGGTCTACATCTCGAGCATGCCGGAGGGGGCGATGGAGATCGAGGACGCCGGCGGCCCCTCGAAGATCACGGTCCAGCTCGATCGGCCGAACTCGACGAAGGCCAGCGGCACTTTGACGATTTTCGACGACGACGCCGACTTCGACGAGCTGACCCTCCTCAACGTCTCCGAGTCGATCGAGCTCAACGATCACCAGGTCGTCAACGGTCGCGAGACCTTCAACTTCGACGACGACCTCGAGAGCGTCGTACTCCACGCGATCGAGCTCATTCCGATCGTCGTCGACGGCGAACGTACGACCGACAGTGAAGTCCAGATCAACGAGCTGACGATCACGACGACGAACGGCTCCGGCACGGTCTTCGGTCTCACCGACCTCGACCTCGTCGCAACGACACTGACGCTCGACACGCACCTCCAGGGCGACAACATCTATGTCACCCTGCGGGGCGCTCCCAACCTCGCCGCCGCGTACGCGGACGAGCTCGCCGCGAAGCAGACGAAGCTCATCCTCGGCGACAAGGTCTTCGCGACCGGTGACTTCGATGCCGACATCGACATCATCGCGTCGATGGACGCCTTCGACGTCGTCTCCGACGGTGCCATCGACCATCGCATCGACGCGCACGACCTCGACTTCGAGGTCGCTCTGTCCGACGTGTCGATCAACGCCGAGCTCAACGGAATCCTCGACGGAAGCATCCGCATCAACGCGAACTTCGTCGGTGGGGACGGCAACCCGGCGGCCGACATCGACATCTTCGCCGACATTTACTCGTCGCCGAACGACGACCCGAACGCGCCCGACGGACTCGCGTCCGGAACGCTGCGCTTCGTGCCGCAGGGCATCCTGACGATTCACGGCGGTAGCGAATTCCTCGGCGCCGGCGCTCACCTGATTCTCGCCGGTGACGACATCTACAACACGACGTTCGTGGACTCGAACCGCCTCGTGACGACGGTCGGCGGAATCACAGTCCTGACGCGCCCGGACGGTATCGCCGACGGCAGCGAGATCGAGATCCTCGAGACCGACGACCTCGTGATCCACAACGTCGACTTCGGCGCGGATGGCTTCGCGGCGCTGTCGAGTGCGTACGAATACATCCACGTGCGTCTCCAAGGCGTCGATGCGCGCCTGACGCTCGACTCCGGAACGATCATCACCCAGACGGGCGGCAAGAACATCACGCTCATCGCGGACGACTTCAACTTCCAGAGCGGTCCGTCGACGATCATCGGTACGGCCGACCTGACCATCATCACCGAGCAGGCCTCGCAGTTCGTGCTCGGTAGCGCAGCCGAGCATCCGCTCGGCAACGACTGGACGGACATCATCGACGAATTCCCGAACTACAACACGAAGCTGCTCCCAGCGCACGTCGGAGGAAACTTCACGGGTGAGGGCAACGCCGCGACCTACGACGAGGACGACACGCTCTTCAATGACACGGCGCACCTCTCGACGCGCGATCTCGCGTCGTTCGCCAACGGCTTCGACCTGATCACGATCGGTGAGAAGGACGGCGGCAACGCGACCGCGAAGATGATCATCGGTGACGCTTGGGCCGATCCGAACAACGGTCGCAACTCGGCCTTCCGCGACGAGGTCGTTCTCAATGCGACGAAGATCTTCGTCGAAGGCCAGCTCGAGATCCGCGCGCCGCACCCGAGCGAGTACCCTGTGCCGCTCACCGTCAATACGGATCGCCTCCACATCAAGTCGAAGGACATCAACAACCAGCTCGGCGGACTCGATTCCGGAATCACGGGCGACCTGCTCAACCTCAAGCCGAGCGGTGCGGTCGACGGTATCCGTAACCGGCTCCTCGTCGACGGCTGGCTCCGTACCGACGGTGACATCGAGGTCGACATTCTCGGTCAGGGCGAGTACTACACGACGACCCTCACCTCTGGACTCAACAACATCGTCCAGGGCCCGGCGGGGCAGCTCGAGACCACGAACGTCGGGGGCGTGATCGACCTCAAGTCGACGCCGTCGATTGTCCTCGAAGGGCAGAGCTACGTGACGGGCAACGGCTCCAGGGTCGACATCGATGCGGGCACCTTCTTCGAGCTCCGTCAGATTGCTGGTGTGATCTCCGCGCCGGACGCCGACACCGAGGTCAACATCCACGCGCCGGAAGCGGCGTACATCAACGGCGAGATCCTCGCCGGTGTCGAATGGCAGGGCGGCGTCAAGCAGCCGAGTCAAGCGACGATCGACTTCGGCGGCACGTCCGACGTCAACATCACCACCGACCACGAGCTCCGCATCTACGGTGCGATCAGCTCGGCCGACGAGCTCAACCTCACGGCTGGTGAGGACCAGGACTACAACGCACTCGATCAAGCCGACGCGAGTATCCACCTCACGGGTCAGCTCTTCACCCTCGGCGAGAACAAGACGCTCGTGCTCACGGTCTCGGACGGAGGCGGCGGTGGCGCTGCGATCGACGAGCTCTCCGACGGCAAGAAGGACATCCTGATCGAAGGAAGCATCTTCGTCCGTGGTGACGGCTCGGGACTCTTCGTCGACTCGCCACAGCGCGTCAAGTTCGCGACGTCGCTCATCGAGGTCGCCGACGGAATCGAGATCTACGGAAACGCCGAGACCGAGGACGCCGACTACACCGATGCGGCCGGCAACATCGTCACGAGCTCGGTCCTCATCGAGCCGACAGCGGTCATCACCTCGTTCGCCGCGGGTAGCAATGTCGAGATCTACGGCGCCGGCGACATCGACGTCTACGGAACCGTCCTCGCCGGTGGAAGCATCGGCCCGACGGGTGTGACGTGGACCGGTCCGGACTCCCAGGCGATCGTCGAGGCCGGCGAGCGCGTCTACGTCAACAGCGGCATCCTCGCGAGTGACACGGTCACGGTGCGTGGCGGTCTGACGACCGAGGACGACGACCTCAGCCGCGATCCGAGCGAGACGCATTATCTGTCCGTTCTCATCGACACCGCCGGTGGCCTGACGGCCGCGGGGCGCACCTCGGACAACAGTCCGGGTCTCGTCGAAGTCTTCGGTGCCTCCGACATCGAGATCATGGGCCACCTCTGGGCCGGTGCGGATCGACGCCTCCTCTTCGACGGTGAGGGCAACCTCATCGACGAGTCGATCGACTGGAGCCAGTCGAACGGCGGCGACATCCTCATCGAGTCGAGCGGTCAGATTTTCGTCGGTGGCTACACGCAGAGCTTCAACAACGAGGTCCAGTTTACGAGTGGCGAGACCACGTTCGATGTGACCCTCGACTTCGAATTCGACGGCGGCGCCGAAACGGCGACCGTGTCGATCGAAGGCGACGACACGACCGATAACCTGAACCTCGCCGACCTCGTCGTCGATATCCAGGACGCCTTCGCCGTCGCGTCTATCTCGGGCAGCACGGACGACGTGGCAGATCGCGTCTCGGTCTCGGTCGACCAAAACCGTCTCGTCTTCTCGTCGGCGGAGCACTTCACGATCGCTCAGACCTCGACGAACCAGTCGGCGTTGGGCCTGCCGGGTGGAGAGAGCGACGCGAACGAGGTCCTGCCGGACGCGTACGTCGACGCGGCGAACGTTCCGGTCGACAACGCGACGTTCCAGATCGCGAGCGACGTCACGCTCGTGATTCTCGATGCGGACGGCGAGCTCGAAGGCGACGCGAGCCTCGAGGTCGCGTCGACGACCGACAACGCGAGTCTGGAAGATCTTCTCGACGACCTCCTCGACGCGCTCGAGTATGCGGGTCTCGAGTACGTCTCGGCCGAGATCAGCGTCGACAAACTCCGCCTGACGAGCCCGTACGACTTCCGCCTCGGCTCGAGCTCGGTGAACGAGTCCGAGCGCGGCTTCGTCGCGTCAGGGGGCGACATCGATTCGAGCCGCGACGAAGGCGACTACGAGGTCCGTGCGCCGATCTCTCTCTTCGGCGACGTCGTCGACACGGGTGGCTACCTCGCGGCGAAGGATATCATCACGATTCAGAACATCGACACGCTCGACAACCCTTACTCGAACGCGACCGACATCGGTATCAAGATGGAAGGCGCGAGCGAAGTGACGACCTACGGGCAGGGCAGCTCGATCGTCATCGACTCGATGGAAGATGCCGAGATCCTCGGCCACCTCATCGCGGGTGGTGAGGTCGAGGTGATCCGCGACGCGGAGACGGGCGCCTACGTCGGTGCCGAGCTCATCGACCTGCCTTTCCGCGAGGACACCGAGGTTCACATCACCACCGAGCACCAGCTGCGCGTCGGCACGGACGTCCGCGCGGGCGGCTTGATCGCGCTCAACGGTGGTGAGGATCCCGGCACTCCCGACGAGAACGATCCGTTCGACTTCACGGGAACGAGTGTCCTCCTCTTCGGTTCGGTGAAGATCGAGACCTGGGGCGAGAACAGCGAGATTCAGGTCAACGGCAGCGGCGACATCCGCCTCCTGACCGCGACACACTTCCACGAGGTCGAGCCGACGACTTGGCCGAAGGGCGAATTCGCGCGTCTCGTCTCCGAGGGCAAGGTGCCGCTCGACGGGATCATCCCGGCCGACGTCACGCTGCGACTCCTCGGACGCTTCGACGGCAACGACGTCGAGACGACCGTGACGATCCCGGCTTCCGACACGCTCGACAATCCGTACTGGGATCACGACGACGACATCAACACGCCCGATGTCTTCAACGCCGCGGTCGGTGTCGGAAACCTCGTCGAGGACATCCAGAACGCGTTCGCCGACGCGGGCGTCGATGCGAATTTCGCGGGCATGGATATCTCGCACGTCGGACGTCAGCTGACCTTCACGCTCGACAACGACTTCGAGATCCTGATGAGCTACGACGCGACGGGTGCTGCCGGAGCGCCCGATCCGTTCGAGAGCTCCTACAATATCGATCTCCTCGCGCTAACGAGCGTCCTGAGCTCGCGCAAGTTCTACTTGCCGGCCGAGATCTTCGCGGACGATCTCCTCCCGGGTACGGGCGAGCTCATCCGCGATGTCACGCTCGAGCTCGAGATCGAGGACGGTCTCGGCGGGACGGTCACCGATACCATCGTCGTTACCGCAGCCTCGACGAGCGGCAACGCCGATCTCGACGATCTTATCGACGATATCAACGCGGCGCTCGATGCGAACTCCGACTTCGCGGTCATGGACGCGGAGAATCGCAGCGGCACGCTCGTCCTCAAGACGATCGGCTTCGACTTCGAGCTCCTCTCCACGTCTCTCGACGTCAACCAGCTCGGTATCCGCGGCGATTACGAGACCGTCGAGACGCGCTACCCGTCGATCCTGACGGCCGACGAGGCCGCTCCCGAGACGGGAGAGCTCGCGCGCGACGTCGTCCTGATCCTCCGCATCGACGAGACGACACTCGACGATACGCTCCTCGGCGCGGTCTTCGTCACCAAGGCGGCTGCTTCGGACAACAGCTCCCTCGCCGACCTCGTCGCCGACATCAACACGGCGCTCGACACGACCGAGATTCCGCGCTACGGCACGGGCGAGGTCGACACGCCACTCGACTTCGGCGACTACCTGTCCGCCGAGTTACGCGACGGCAAGATCGTCCTCCTCAGCGACTTGCAGCCCGGGGACATCGCGCACGCCTTTAAGATCAAGCGTGCTTCTCAGGCCATCGGCCTTCTCGGTTGGGACCTCGAGCCGCAAGCACAGGACGACATCCTCGCAGCGAAGATCGTGCCCGACGCCGTGCTCTCAGCAGCGGCGGTACTACCTGGTTCGGTGCTGGCCGAGGATTTACGTTTTGATATAGCGGTCTATCGGGGTGGCGAACGTCTCCGAGGCTGGGTGAACGTCACCGCGGCAGCGACCAGTGACAACCTTTCGCCGGCGGACCTCGTCGACGATATCAACGCCGCTTTCGTGCTCGACGGCTTTGACGACGTCAGCGCGCGGCTCACAGGAAGCACTCTCGAGCTCGTCAGCTCGGTCGATTTCAACGTCACGGTGCCGTCGCTGGGGCTCGATGCGCTCGGCTTCACGACGGTGCTCGAGGCAGGTGGGTGGTGTAGGGGGGGGAGGTGTTGCTGGCCGAGGTGCTTCAGGGCGTGGGAGAGCCTACCACATGGGAATTCGTGCCGGAGCGCGTCGCCCCGACGACGGGTGTCCTCGGCGAGGACCTCGTCTTCGAGGTCACCGCGGTCGACGGCGACGACATCGAGACCGAGCACACGGTCGTTCTCGAGCGCGAAACGACCGATGGGACGGACGGCGATCGTAACGCCGATCACGACGAGCTCGCGGACGACATCACCGCGGCCTTCGCGGCAGCCGGGCTCGACCTCGTCGCGACGGTCGACGCGGGCGTCTTCACGCTCTCGAGCGCCACGGTCGACTTCACCTTCGAGCTCGCCTCCGAAAGTCTCGACCAGATCGGCTTCGTCGCCGAAGAGCTCGATACCGACTTCGGCACCTCGGTACGTCAGCCCTCCGACTTCGAGCTCATCGCTCCGGAGGCTCTGCCGACCGTCGGTGTGCTCCCCGACGACATCCAGCTGCTCGTCGAGATGGCCGACGGCGACCCGAACGAGCTGATTCGCGGCGAGGCGGCACAGGTCCTCGCCTCCGGCGTCAGCGGCTCGACCGAGCCGGCGATCACCGAGAGCGTCATCGGCCTCGTGACGATCTACCGGGACGACACGCTCGACAACGGCTCGCTCGCCGATCTCGCCGAGGACGTCACCGACGCCTTCGCGCGCGGCGGCTTCCTGCCGATCCTCGCCGAGATGCGATTCAACTCCGACCTCGGTGAGGACGAATTCGTCCTGACGAGCCCGAACGACTTCGAGATTCGCGTACACCCGGGTGTCTCGACGAACGACGTCGACGACTCGGACGAGGCCCAGGAGCTCCTCGACGTCTCCGCGAGCATCGCGGCCGACGGCAACCTCGAGACGGACCTCTTGCTCTGGGTCATGGTCGACGGCACGGCCGGCGGCTACCAAGGAATCGTCACGGTCCTCGCCGAGAACACGAACGGCGACTCGGGCGACGCGGCCAACACGAGCCTCACGGACCTCGCAGCCGACATTCAGCAGGCCTTCGCCGATCACATCGGCGACACGGACACGGCCGACGACGGTTTCGAGGATGTGCTGGTGACGGTCGACTCCGGCCGACTGCTCTTCTCGGGACCGGACGTCACTTCACTCGAGCTCGAGGTCCTCTTCACGGAGAACGCGCATCTGATCGGCATCTCTTCCCTCGACACGATGACCGTCGTGGCCGAGCGCGAGCCGCCGCTCCAGCTGATCACGCCGGATTCGCAGCCCGAGGGGCCGATCCTCTCCGGCGACGTGACGCTCGACTTCCGCGTCTACGAAGGCGAAGGCGCGCTCGTCGACGCGACGTTGACGACTGCGGTCGTCTCGCTGCCCGCCGCGAGCACGGCCGGCAACGCGGACCTCGCGGCGCTCGTCGCGGATCTCCAGACGGCGATCGACAACGACCTCAACTCGCTCCTCTCCGAAGGCTCGATCACGGTCTCGATCGACGATCAGGACGACGACCCGGACGCCAACCTCGACCCGGCGGACGATACGATCGTCTTCACGGGCGACGTGCTCTTCTTCCAGATCAAGCACACCTCCGAGAACGAGGATCTCCTCGGCCTCTCGCCGATGCCGAACGAGAGCGTCGTCGCGAACCGAGCCTCCGACAAGGGCATCTTGCCCGACGACGTGACGCTCAACGTTTGGGTCAACGTCGGCACGCAGAAGATCGAAGGGACGGTCGTCGTGCCCGCCGAGATCACCAACGGTGACAACGGCGATCCCGCGAACTTCGATATCAGCGAGCTGCGCGACGATATCCAGGACGCCCTCAACGGGGTCTACAACACGGTGACGCACCGCGTCGGACCGGACGACATTCCGGGCTACGTCAACCAGTCCGGCGAGATCTACGACTTTGCCGACTTCGCCGACGATCCGGTGACGACGGGTGGGGTCGCCGATCCGCTGATCAAGGTGAAGCTCAAGCACTCGAAGATCCTCTTCACGAGTCAGTACGAGTTCCGCATCGAGCCGAGCTTCGCGCATCAGGGCGAGACGTACACCGAGCTCGTCGGCCTCACCGAGGTCGGCTACGAGGACTCGATCCGCAACTCGGTCCGTGCGTACAACCTCATCGCGAGCGCCGAAGGCTCGAGGGTCGTCTTCTCGTCCGATCAGCCCGACAGCCTCGTCTACATCGCCGGTGCGGTGCTCTCCGAGCGCCAGATCGACATGGACGGCGGCGCCGACACCCTCGAGCTCGACTGGTCGGGTCTCCTCGAGACGATCGACGGACCGATCGACCTCGACTTCGGCGACCACGGTCTCCTCAAGGGTGATCTGATCGCGAAGACGAAGCGCGACGAGAACGGCGCTCTCGACGACGACGGCGACGGCTTCTTCGGCGACGTGATTCTCCACGCCGACGAGACGCTGACCATCAGCGGTTTCACGATCGCCGATCGCAACGTGATCCTCACGGGTGGTGTCGCGGCGGCCGACAACGCGACGACGGGCACGGTCTCCACGGGCGACGCGAGCGTGACGATCTCGCCGACCGGTTGGGTTCGCACGACGGGGCTCGACGGCTCACCGCAGTCGATCCGGGTCGAGGGCCTCAACGAGGTCGTGATCGACGGCGCGATCGGATCGCTGCGTGCCGATGTCGACCGCACCGACGCCGACGTCTCGATCGACGCGAAGCAAGGAGGCATCCTCGTCACGGCGGATCACGGCTGGGTCGAGTCGAACGGTAGGATTGTTCTCCAGGCGGCGGACGGCAGCGACGTCGACGTCGACGGTGTCATCAAGAACGTCGGCCACTCCGCGCCGGATCAGGGCGGCGGCACGCCGACGGCCGATCACGCCGAAATCGTCCTCAGCGCTCCGACGACGGACGTACGCGTCAGCGGCGATATCGACGCGCTCGGATCGATCTGGTTCGACGCCGGTAACGAGATCGAGATCACGGGTGCCGTCGACGCCGGTCGCGTCGAGGCCTTCTACTTCACGACGGACCTCCGCAAGGTGATCAACGACGACGCCGCGACCGAGCGTCTGCGACTCGTCGCTCCGATCGTCACTCTCGGTGGGGCGGTCCACGAGCTCACGGGTGCCGAGGAAGATATCCCGGCCGGTCTCGAAGCCGGCGACACGATTCCTCTGCGCGCACACGTCGCGGCCTCGGGAGAGGTCACGATCGAGCGCACGGACGGCAACCCGCTCGTGATTCCGGAATCGGCCGAGGTTCTCGCACGTGGCGACAGCGGCGCGGTCTACTTGACGGCTCCGCGCGTCGACGTGATCGGAAACGTCTACGCGGGTGCCGAGCGCACCTACGTCTTGCCGTTCACCGAGGACGCCTTCGCGGGTGAGGACGAGCCTCTCGAGCCGCTGCCCTCCGACGTCACACTCTCGATCACGGTCGAGGTCTCGGCGAGCCGCTCCTTCACGATTGCGGTGACGGTCCCGAACGGCACGCTCGCACAAGACGTCGCTTCGGTGCTCCAGGGCGAGATCGACACGGCGCTCGCCGCGGCCTTCGCGACCGAGTTCCAGACGCTGCTCGCCGAAGATCCGGTGAGCTTCATCGACGCGACCTCCGAGGTCGACGCGATCGATCCGATCTTCGTCGAGCACTTCGACGGCCGGCTCCAGCTCGCGACTTCGCGACCGATCTCGATCGACCGCGACGCATCGACAGACGAGGAGCTCCTCGGCGTCGAGGCCGGAGTGGGCGTGCTCGAAGGCGGCAGCCGCTTCCACGGCTTCGGCGAGGCCGCGTCGATCCTGATCACGGTCAGCGATCAGGTCAACTTCGGCGGCACGGCTCCGGCGACCGATCTCGACATTCTCAACGGCGACCTGAACACCGACGGTGAAGTGCCGGTTCTCGGCGACCCGATCGCGCGCGGCGGCGCCGCGAAGGCGACGGGCAGCTTCGAGATCGCTCAGGCGAACCCGACTGACTTCGTCACGGTCGACGTCGACTCGCTCAGCTTCATCCAGACCGACTCGGGCTTCCCGTTCGGGGCGGCAACCTCCGACTCGACGATCCTCATCGACGTGGTCTCGACGATCGACATCCACGGCCTCATCCAGGCTGTCGACGAAGGCTCCGACGTGACGATCGATTCGGACGAGGCCCTCGTGACGATCGACGGCTTCGTCGAGGCCGGTGACGAGCTCATCGTGAACGGTGGTGCTGTCGGCGGCGACGTCGAGGGTGCCGTCCTCATCACGAAGCTCATCTTCCGCACGAAGACCGACCCGACCTACGGCTACACGCTCGACGACGAGGGCAACCTCATCGACGACAACGGCTTCTTGATCGAGACCGACGGTGGCGGTGTCCCGCAGACGGACGGCAACGGCGATCCGATCCTCGTTCCGAAGACGAACGACGACGGCTGGTTCCTCGACGTCCTCGGCAACATCGTCGACGTCGATGTCAACGGCGACACGTGGCTTGTCGAGGTCGATATCAACGGTGACCCGATCCTCGACGACGGCGATCTCGTCCGTCAGACGGACATCGGCGACAACGACATCCCGGGTGCTCCGCAGGCCTTCGAGAAGGGCGGCGCGCCGATCTACATCACCGTGGTCGACGAGGTCGAGTACTTCGTCAGCCGCGAGGGCTACCTGCTCAATAACGACGGTCACCTCGTCGACCTTGGCGGCCAGCCGCTCAACGACGACGGAGAGGTCGTCGACGCGCAGGGTTTCCGTCTCGACGACACCGACCGCCGCATCGACGCGGCGGGCTATTTGATCAACGGGGATGGCGAGCACGTCGACGAGAGCGGCACGGTGATCTCGACCGAGGACGCTCTCGCCCTCGGTCCGCGTACGCCGAAGCCGACAACGGGCCTCGAGCTCATCGGTCTCCCGGTCCGCGCGAGTGGTGGAACGCTCAACACGACGGGCCCGGGCGGCAGCATCGACGTCTACGGCGACGAGTTCGTCACGGTCTACGGCATGGTCGGTATTCCGGAGATCGATCCGGACACGATCGATCCGGACACGATCGATCCGGATGCAGGGGCGACGACGGTCCCGGTCTTCGAGGTCGAGCTCAGATCCCTCGGGGACGTGACCGTCTGGGGCGACGCGTTGGTCAACGCGAAGGACCTTGTCGAGATCGCCGCGGACGATATCTGGCTCATGGACGAGACCGTCACGAAGGCGCGCGACCAGCACTCGGTGGTGCGTCTCGAGGCAACGGGCACGGAAGAGGGCTCGGGCAGCGTCTTTATCGCGCGTTCCGAAGTCTACTTCTTCCGCGCGCTCGTCTCCGCGCAGGGGCTCGTCGACATCGACGCGAAGGACATCGTCGTCCACGGTACGGTTGCGGTCGAGGGGGCCGAGCTCTCGGGTCCGGCGACGGCTGCGCTCGCTGATCTCGACGCGAGCGAGAACATCTACGTCACGGGCGAGATCCTATCTGGCCACGACGTGTCACTCGTCGCGGGTGAGCCTTCGGGCAACATCTTCATCGAGCTCGAGGGACGCGTCGTCGCCGGTCACGAGCAGGAGACCGAGGGCGACATCACGCTCGACGCGCCGGGCGAGATTCAGGTCATCGCTTCGGACGACACGTCGAACGACGACCTCGAGTTCGCCGGACCACACCTCTCGACCGAGGAGATTCTCGTTGACGTGGTCGTCGACTACCGACGCGTCGAGGACGGGTTCGTCCTGCGTCCGGTCGTCCACTGGATCCCGACGATCACGACCGTGCAGACCGGCTTCGACTACGTCCAGGTCGGAAGCGAGTTCGCGACGATCGAGTCGCGCCTCTTCCAGGACGGCTACTGGAACCCGGAGACGGGCGTCTTCCGCGAGTACTTCATCCAGGGCATCGACTACGAGGTGTCCGATCTGACGTGGCCGGGCAAGTACGGCCCGCCGACGCCGGAGATCATCGACGACCTCCTCTTCGGTCTCGCCGATGTTCTCAACGAGGTCACCTTCGGCGAGCTCGTCTTCGAGGCGGACGATTTCCGTCACGACGAGGTCATCAGCGTCGTCACGGGCAGGTTCGGCGAGAGCAGCATCCTCGAGGGTGGTGGACTCACGGATCCGGCGCCCGAGATCTTCGCCGCCGGCGGCTCGCCGGCCGGCTTCGCGCAGCAGATGGCCGCGCGGGACGCAACGCTCGACGTCATCGGGCGATTTGCAGGCTTTGGCCTCGGTGCGGGAGGTGGCGAGGGCGGCGGCGCGGCGCTCGACGTCGGCGCGAACTACTCGATCTCCGAGATCGCCGACCTCGCGCAGACGATGCCGCACGACGTCTACATCGACAGCTTCGCGAACTCCGAGATCGTCAAGGGCTGGGACGAACTCAACGACTCCGAGAAGATCACGGCGATCCTCGATCACCTCGGCTTCTACAAGCTCTTCGACGCGAAGTTCCTCTCGGGCTTCCGCCGCGAGATCAAGATCGAGGTTCCGAATCCGGGCCCCGGTGGACTCGTGAGCTTCGCCGAGGATCTCGTCGGCCTCTACACGGGCATGACGCGTGGCGACCTGGTCGCCGAAGGCGCGCAAGTCTATCGCGGTGCCTCGATGGTCTTTGTCGACAACACGTTCGCCCTGGGTGGGGATGGCGCTTCTGACGGAGGGGGCGCGTTCGAAGGTTCCGGTTCTGCAGCCGCACAGATCGTCAACAACGCCTTCCAGGACGCGGCCTTCTACGCGGTCGACGACCATCACGCGCGTATCGACGGCATCGTCGTCGACGACGTCTTCGTCCCGGGCTCCTTCGTCGACGACATCTTCGTCGGGATCGATACCGACATCGTCGCCCCTTTAGCGCCGCAGGACGTCGACGTCTACGTCGAGACGATCGTCGAGGAACGGACCTACTTCGACTTCTGGTTCCCGGACAGCGTCGTTCCGCCGGATCTCTCCGTCGAGGACTTCTTCGTCGCCGACGTCGCGAACGAGTTCTCTCCGGGCAACTACCCGGCCGGTTTCTACAACCCGGGCTACAGCGACGTGAACCACGCCGACTACATCCCTAGCCTCACCGAGCGTATGGACACGATCCTCGCGGACGGTGATTGGGAGAAGGTCTACTCGGCAACGGACGGTCGCGGAA
>CAYZGY010000065.1:16111-16640 GCA_964478085.1 uncultured Planctomycetia bacterium | reverse complement strand
CCTCCCAGCGCCGTTTGCGCGCCTCGACGAGGGGGTACTCTTTGCCGGCATCGTCGATGGCCGGGCCCTGATCGCCGCTCTTCGAGCCGGCGTCGCTGCCCGTGGTCTTTTGGGTGTCGGTCTTCTGGGCGAGCTCGGTCTTCGCGGGCACGCTCTTCGAGGCGCTCGAGCCGCTCTTCGACGCGGCCGAGCTGCCGTCGCCGCAGGAGACGGAGCGCGCGACGAGAGCGGTCAGTGCCAAGCCGGAAATCGTTCCCCCAAGGAAGCTTCTAACTCGCATGGTTTTCCTCGTGTTCGTTCTCGGGTAGGACGTCATCCCGGGCGCGTGCGGAGACTTCCCGCGGAAATCCACACTGACATCGGCCTCGGGAGACCGAACAAAGACGATTCTACCATGCGAAAGTCGCCGCAAAAGTCCCCCAAATCCGTGGAATTGTGGGATTTCCGGGAGGCCGTCCGGTTTGCGGTCAAAAAAAAACCGGGCTCGATTCCCGAAGGAATCGAGCCCGGTTCCGCACTCCAGAATCGC
>CAYZGY010000065.1:7894-16101 GCA_964478085.1 uncultured Planctomycetia bacterium | reverse complement strand
TAGACGCGCCTATTTCCGGAGCGGCTACCAAAGCCGGAGCACGCTCGCAAGCCTCGACGGCGACGCAACCATCGGCGTCGGCGCCGACCGGTTCCGGACCTCCGAGGAAGAGGTACGAGAACTTGTAGACGGCGTCCGACAGATCGATGGCGCCCGAGCCGTTGGCGTCGAGCAGCGCGATCGCCGGAGCATCGGTGACCTCACCACACTGCGAAGCCGCACCACCCAGGAACAGGTTGTTGAGCAGCGCAATGCCGTCCGAGAGGTCGAAGACACCGCTTCCGTTGTAGTCGCAAGCGACGAGGGAGACGGCAGTCCTGACACAGACGAACTCACAGATGTCCGAGACCGCGTCGGCGCCACAGATGTCGTCGCCAGCGTCCTGGATCTGGAACGCACCCGCACCTTCAGCCAGACAGGTGACGGTGAACTCACCCGTTTCCTGGTTGATGGAGACGTCGATGATGTCCGCGGGATCGCTGGCGAAGGCGATCGACGCCGAGAGGAAGTTCGCGTCCGGATCGATACCACCGAAATCGAGACTGTGCGTCGTGCCTTCGCCGACCCCGATCTCCTGCGGGCCGTCTTCGGACCAACCGACGATCGAGACCGTGTCCGTGCACTCGGTGCAGAGCGAAGCGACGACAAAGTTGTCAACTTCCATCGTTGCCGTCGCGCCGCCGGTACCACCGGTCCAACCCATGATGATGTCATCACCGAGCGGATCGATGTTGACGCACAGAGCGTGAATCGCTTCGGCCCCCGGGTCGTTGTTGTCAGCGATCCAGACGTTGACCATGCCGCTCGGCTGGTACTGGACCGTCATCTGCACGCCGGCTTCCGTCCAGATGCTCGGAAGGGCGACGTTCGGATCCTTCGAGTGGCTGGTCTGGGCCGAGGTGACCTCACCGTCGACATCGACACCTACGTGCCAGGCGCAGTCGTTGCCCGGCGAACCCTGGTTGCCGTCGGTCGCGCGATCGCCACCGCCGTTCCAGTTGTCCAGCTCGACCGCGAACGAGGGGTGACACTCGGCGCGCTGACGGATGGTTCCGCCTTCGTAACCGAGAGCGCCACCGCCGTCACCACAGAGGCTGCGGATGTCGAGGCCGTTGATGGCCGCGGCGATGTCCTTGTTCGGCGCGAACGGCTGGTACGCGTCGCCGTTGGTCTGGACGACCGCGAACGACATACCGTCGGCCGGGTTGGGGTCAGCAGCCGGATCACAGGCGTAACCATCGTTGACCGCCGACATGCGGACGTCGAAAGAACAGATGAAGCCCGATCCACCGAGGCCCGCAGTCGGGTTGAGCTCTTCGCCCGGATTGGCTCCGTTTTCGGCGACGAGCCAGTACGCGGTAGCCGAGCCACCGGCGCCGTTCTGCGTCAGACGCATCCAGCCATCATGGACATGCGGCGCGTGACCGCCACCTCGCTGGACGACCTCACCGACAGCCGGCGAACCATCCTTGTTGGCATCTTCGAAGTCGACCGCGAGGATTCCGTCCTCGATGACACTCGAGATGTCCTTCTTGACGAGGGACTCTAACTCGAACGTGTACTCGACCGTACCCGTGGGGCCAGCACCGCCACCACCAGAGTGAGCCGTGAGGGCCACACCGACGAGGAGGGTGTCGGGACGGTTCGGATCGGTATCGCTACCCATACGGCACCATTCGACCGGCTCGCCCGTGTCGGGATCCGACCACGCCATGTAGGAGTAGTTGGTGTTGCCCTTACGGACCATGCGGAGCCAGTCGGGACGACGGGTCAACTTGGTGTTGTTGATGTCGTCCGGAATCGGCGTACCCGGGAGGGTACCGTCATCGATCACGTGACGGTTGTCACGCGAGGAGCCGTTCGTGTTGTTGTCACGACGGTACTGGTGACGCGCGATGTCGATCTCACCATCGTTACCGGTGGCGAGGTGCGTCTGCGTCTGCGAGTAGGCAGCGTTGAAGTTACAGTTGTAACGCGCCATGACACCGTGCTTACCCCAGCGCGCGCAGCACTCGGGATCGATACGGTTCGTGACGTTCATCGTCGCGACGAAGTCGCCGGTGACCTTCTTGTACGAGAACTGCATGTGGTCGCCAGCGTTCCAGATATCCTCACCATTGGCGGACTGGGTGTAGCTACCGGTCTTGTCATCGTACGTGGTCTCACCGATCGAGGCGTTACCCGTGGTGATCGCGTTGTCGAAAGTACCGATGGGACCCGTCGGGTTGCGGACGAAGCCGACGGCCGTGCGGCCGACGATCGCGATGGGGTTGCCGTCCGAATCGTTGACCGCACCCGAGGCCGAAGCGCCCGAGCCACCGGAGACGGTGTAGCTGACACCCTCGTCGTCGAGGGTCGCGCCACTGACTTCCCAGGTGATCTTCTGAGCGTCGAGTCGCTCGCGCGGACCGAAGTTCTCACAGTCGATGCTGACCATGACGTCGTCGCTCGTGAGGACGTTGTCGGCGCCGTCGAAGAGACGGACCTTGACGCCGTGGCCACCGCCACCTTCGTAGGTCTTGGTCATGACGCGGTAGACCGTGCCACCCGTGACCGCGATCGGGCCGGAGCGGTTCTGGTCGCAAGCGCCACCACACCAGCCGCGGCCACCGTTGAAGAGGATGACCTCGGTGCACTCGTCGTCGTCGAGAGCGCGGATGGTCACCTGGACGGAGTCATCCGAGCCGGCACCGATCTTGATGTCGCCGTCGTTGGCCGGCTTGAGGTAGAAGACCGTGTAGTGCATGATCTGGTCGCCAGCACCACCGATCGAGTTGAAGTTGATACCCGGCTGGTTGGGATCCGCTTCATCCGAGTGGACCGCGCGCCAGGTTCCGTCCAGGGCAGCAGCCTGGAAGCCGTTACCGTGCGGGTGGTTGGCGAAGTCGGGAGTGACCGTGTCACCCGCCTTGGGGTTGACCGAGCACTCGGTGTAGGTCGCACCCTTGTCGGTCGCTTGGCCCGTGGCCGGGTCGGCCGAGTCGGTGATGTAGTCCATGCGGATACGCGCATCGCCAGGAGCGTGGCCGCTGCCACCCGCCTGGTTGATCGGTCCGAGGACGAGCATGTCCATGACCATTCCGTTCGCGAGCTGCGAGAGCTGAACGAAGTGATCCGCGGCCGTACCACCGTGCGAGATGTCGGAGATATTGGCATCGGCAGGACGCACGAACTCACAGACCGTGACATCGCCATCGGGGCCACCGCCGGCACCCTGGACGGTCCAGGTGACTTCGGTGTTACAGAAGAACTCATCGAGCGCGGCGTTACGATCGACACAGTACTGCTCCTGCGTCTCGCCACCCGCCGGGCCGATGAAATCGATCATGCCGTTACCGTCGGCGAGGTTCACACCCGTGCCGGCGAGCTGGAGACCGAGACCTTTGTTCCAGCCTCCGCCACCTTCCCAGACCAGCGTAGCGATCTTCGAGGTACCGACCGGCAGAATCCCCGAGTTGATCTCCTGGCAACCACCGCCGTAACCGCGAGGCCGCGACACGTTCGTTACACACTTGTTGTTGATCCAAACCTGGATCGAGTCATCCGAACCGGAGCAGACATCGACGAGGAGCCCGCCGCCCGAGACGTTGTCGACGTAGGTCGTGGCCATGGCCATGACGTTGTCACCCGGGAGGTTCGTCGCACCAGGCGTGTTCGCCACGACGATCGAGTTGATCGGGTTGACGAAGTTGTCCTGGTAGTTGATGCGGTTGTCACCACCACAGCAACCGTCGATGAAGTTCCCGACCGTGATACCCGTCGGGGAGTAAGCCGCGACGAAGTCCGCGATCGTGAACCAGAAAACCTCGGCACCCGGAGGCGCGAGGCCACCCAGGTTGATACCGGGGCAGGGGTTGGCGGGATCGTCGCCGTTGAAGTCGACGTCCCAGTTGTCACCGGACGCGGGATCCTCTTCGCCGATGACGAAGGGCAGAACCCAGTTCTGCTTCATGATGCTCGGTGCCGGACCGGCACCGAACGGGTTCGCGAAGCACAATGCGTAGTTCCAACCACCGGAGTGAATGAAACCCGAAGTGTTGAACTGCGCGTGGCTCGTGTTGAGCGCCACACAGTTCAGGAGCACGGCGGCTCCCAAGACCTTCAACCAATTCCTACTCATGCGTCTCGTTCCTCCCTGAAAAAAGAGACGTGAACCAAAAACCTCTCAGGGACCCCTGACGGATCCCCTCGCAACCTTCCTGAAACCGAACCCTGGGGCGGAAGAGCGTTCTCCGAAACCCCTGAGGACGACTTCAAACCTACAAAACGTTGTGCTCGACCGGTCTCCGCTCTGACCCTCCTTCCGCTTGTGCGCCTTCCGCCGAAGCTCTTCGAGACCGAGCGGAGACGTGTGCCGATCGAGTGTTCGTTTCCTCCGGAACCGAGACAAGCGCTCACGGGTCGCAGCGTCCAACCAGAGACCACGACGGGAAGCGAATGCTTCGAATTCAGGAATCACTCCAAGAACTTTTTCCTCGTTCGTTCTGAGCCGACCCGGCGAGATCTCGTTCACCCCCTTCTGGGGGCGTCCTGTGTCTCACCGCTCAGAACCGTCGCGGAAGAGGCCTGCCTTGCAGATTCTTCTGCGACTTCGTTTCGATCCAACGATGCATCACCGCCTGTTTACAGCGGATCGCGATAGCGACTATACCAGCGCTCGGAAATGAGTGTCAACTTTTAACGCATGGAATGAATGCAGCTCGAGAGTTCCCACAAGTGCACGGTTTCACAGGGCTTCGGAGGAGCTGCCGTAATTCCCCGACGAAACCCGAACAAGACACGATCGATCGTCCGAGACCCGCTGCCTTTACCTCGGTGAGCCCGCTCCGTAGAATCGCGTTTCACGGATTCTTCTCGTCGGAGGTCGATTGAGACTCGAGGGTTTTCAGTTTCTCGTCGCGCTTCTCGCGCCGCTCCTCGCGGCCGCTCTCTTCGTGCGAATCCGCTCGCGCGGGGTCGCTCGAGGCCTCGCGATCGGCATTCTCGCTCTCGGATTCGTCATGGCTCTCGTCTTCGAGGGCCTGCGGGACGTGCCCGCAGATGAGGCCGAAGTCGTCAATCGGCCGATCCGCGTCGACGACAACGGCTATGTGTCGTCGACGACCTGTCGCTCCTGCCATCCACACGAATGGTCGACGTGGCACGACTCGTACCACCGGCAGATGACCCAGGTCGCGAGCCCCGAAGCCGTCATCGGCAAGTTCGATGGGCAGACGCGCTCTGTGCTCGATCAGCGTTTTCGACTGCTTCGCGAGGGCGATCGCTTCTTCGTCGACTTCGAGGAGTCCGAGAGTGAGCCTGCCGGACGCCGCGAGATCGTCATGACGACCGGTGCGCACCACATGCAGGCGTACTGGTACGAGACCGACGAAGACTCGGGGCGGGAGATCTCTCAGCTACCGCTCGTCTACTTGAGGAAAGAACAGAAGTGGATTCCCGAGCGCGCCTCGTTCCTCAAGCCGAGCTGGGAGCAGATGGGCCGCACGACGCTTCCGAGCACGCAGGCGCACTGGAACGAGGCCTGTCAGCAGTGTCACGCGACCGCGCCGCAGCCGCGCATCGACGAAAAGGACACGAAGGTCGCCGAGCTGGGTATCGCGTGCGAGGCCTGCCACGGTCCGGCGAGCGAGCACGTCGCGCACTACCGTGATCCCGCGACTCGGTACCGGCGGCACCTCGGAAAGAACGTCGAGAACGAGAGCGACGAGATCGTCGATCCGGCGGATCTCGATCCTCAGCGCGCGTCGGAGGTCTGCGGGCAGTGTCACGGCATCTGGCAGGCGATCGACAACGAGGAGTCCGAGCGATCCCTCCGGGGAGGGTTCGCGTTCCAGCCCGGCGAGGCGCTCGAGATCTCGAAGTTCACCGTGCACCAAGGCAATATGATGGAGCCCCGTGTGCGGGCGCTCCTCCATGGCCCGGGGGGAAATCCGAATTTCCTTGTCGAGCGCTATTGGCGCGACGGCTTGATTCGTGTCGCGGGGCGTGAATTCGTCGGCCTCGTCGACTCTCCCTGCTTCAAGGACGCGACCTCGAACGAGAGGAAGCTCTCGTGCTTGACCTGTCACGTCATGCACAAGCCCGCGGGCGACGAGCGCGCGATCGAGGACTGGACGGACGATCAGCTGAAGGCAGGATATCGAACGAACGAGGCCTGCTTGCCGTGCCACGAGGAGTACCGCGACGAGCAAGCGCTGACGGCGCACACGCACCACGGCGGCACGTCGTCGGGCAGCCTCTGTTACAACTGCCACATGCCCTACAACACGTACGGGCTGATGAAGGCGATCCGCAGCCATACGATCGTGACGCCGAGCGTCGCGGAGAGCTCGAAGGTCGGTCGACCCAACGCGTGCAACCTCTGTCACCTCGACCAGACGCTCGCGTGGAGCGCCGACCACCTCGAGACGTGGTGGGGGCAGCCGAAGCCGGAGCTCTCGGACGAGCAGAAGGATATCGCCGCCTCGGTGCTCTGGATGCTCAAGGGCGACGCGGGCCAGCGTGCTCTGACCGTCTGGGCTTACGGTTGGGAGGACGCGCGCCGCGCGAGCGGCACGGGCTGGATGATGCCGTTCGTCGCGCCGCTCTTGCTCGACCCCTACGATGTCATACGATTCATGAGTCATCGCACGCTCAAGACGCTCCCGGGCGCGGAGCGGGTCGCCTACGATTTCGTCGGTCCCGCCGCGCAACGCGAAGCCGCGGTGAGCACGGCTATGGGGATCTGGCGCGCGCGCGGCGACCGCGGGAAGCCGCGGAGCACTCTCCTGCGCGGGGACGACGGTTCCTTCGATCGATCGCTCTGGGAGAAGCTCATCGGCGAGCGCGACGATCGGGTGGTCAGCTTGGAGGAATAGAGAAAACGATGCATGGGCGAATCTTCGGAGGACTGTTAGCCGTCACGATGCTCGTGGCGAGCACCGCGGAGGCGAGAGAGCCGAGGCTTCTCATCTCGGCGGCCGAGCTTGCGAAGGGGCCGCCGTCCTTCATCGGGCTCGTGCTCGATGCGCGCGACGCCGAGTCGTTTCGCGCGGGTCGGATCCCGGGCGCGCTGAACGTCGACATCCGTGAATGGACCGCGTGCTTGAGCGATCCGAAGACTCGGAGCAACGCGGGGTTTTGGAGCACGCGACTGGGCGCTTTCGGGATCAAAGACGAGAAGACGCCCGTCGTCGTCTACAGTGAGAGCGCCGTGCCTGCCGCACGGCTTTGGTGGACGCTGCGCTACCTCGGATTGAAAAACGTCGCGATTCTCGACGGCGGCTGGACCGCTTGGCGAGTCGGCAAGCATCCGATCTCGGCGCGGACCTCGCTGCCTGTGAAGCCGCAGAAGTACGTCGGCAAGATCGACAAGTCGCGTATCGCCGTGACGAGCGAAGTTCGTCAGTGTCTCGGCAAGAAGGAGTTCCAGCTCCTCGACACGCGCTCGATCGGCGAGTGGAAGCGCGGTCGCATCCCGGGCGCGACGCGACTCGAGTGGAAGGAGCTGATGGCGAAGGACGGACGATACCGACCTGTCGCGGAATTGAAGAAGCTCTTCCGCGAGCGTGGCCTCGATCCGAAGAAGACACTCGTCCCCTACTGACAGTCGGGAGGACGGTCCTCGGTCGAGGCCTTCGCTCTCGAGCTCTGTGGTTTCAAGAACGTCAAGAACTACCTGGGGTCCTGGGGGGCCTGGAGCACGCAGAGCGACGCTCCGGTGGAGAGATGATCCGACGCGCGACGGTCTCGGTTCTCGCAGCGGTTTTCGTCCTGTTCCTCTCGACCTCCTGTGATCGTGAGGAGGTCGCCGAAGCGGAGAAGGAGGCGCGCCGCATCGCGGAGGTCGCCAAGCGCGAGGGGAAGGAGTTCCTGACCGCCGCGCAAAAGCACGCGCGCGTGATCTGCCAGAAGATCGAGGAAGCGCTGCGCGCGTCGGCCATCGACCCGAAACAGGACCCGAGCGACGAGGAGCGAGCTCTCGACCTCGCGGTCAAGCTCGTGCCCTTCGTGGGGCCGGTCAAGCGCTACGCCAACGCGCGGGTGCTCTACGAGCACGCGATCGAGACGAGCGACGCCGACGCCGCGCGCGAGGCGAAGCGGCAATGTCTCCTGGCCGCAGCGGAAGAGGGGCTCGACGTCGCGACGCTCGGCTCCTCGGCGTTCACTCGTGTCGCCGACGCGGCCGATCTCACGCCGGACACCGTCGTGCGGACCCTGGACGTGAC
>CAYZGY010000065.1:0-7884 GCA_964478085.1 uncultured Planctomycetia bacterium | reverse complement strand
CGGCGCTCACCGGCGTCGAGGAGCTCGACGCGTTCCGGCCGCTCGCCGACCAGGCGCTCGAGGCGAGGGTGATCGACCGCGCGGTCGTCATGCTGCTGACCGTTCCGATCGCGGACCTCTCGCTCCTCCGTGTGCCGATCGGGGAGTTGGTTCCGGAGGTGGAAGAGTCGGCGTCGGATTGAGTTTTCATGCCGGGGCGGCTCGACGATGCGCAGGACCAGGTTGTTCAGGGCGATTCAGATGCCGAGGGTCGGCGGATGTCGAGATGGCGCCACGACGCGGCGATGCGCTGCGTGACTGGATCACGGCGTAGACCCGGCGAGCCGGATCGACGCCGTGATCGAGTTTCTTTGGGGAGGAGCTGGCGGGGTTTTGGGCCGTTACTGGCAGTAGCTCCGGAAGCAGCCGAGGTCGTCGTCTGTCGGATCGACGGCGCAACCGAAGGGCGTCGGGGTCCGCGGGACGCTTCCTCCGAGGAAGAGGAGGACGTTGATGAGGTGCCCGTCGGTCAAGTCGAGCGTGCCCGAGTCGTCGGTGTCGGCCGCATCGAGACAGTCGGGTCGGCGGCCTCCCGTGAACAGGTAGTTCAGGGTGAAGACCGCGTCGGAGATGTCGATGCGTCCGTCTCCGTTCGAGTCACCGCTTGAGAACGGCACGACGCAGTCGCTCTCGAAGGCGCCGATGTGGACCGCCGCTCCGCCGTTCTTTCTCGGCGAGTGGGGGGCACGGACGACCTCGTCGCAGCGATTCCACGTCACTTTGCAGTTTCGAACCGTCGGCGAGGCACCGTCGATCAGGATGCCTCCACCGACGGGGCTCTGGTACATCCAGACTTCGTCGGAGAGCTCCGCGATCGTCGTTCCGCGTCTGCCGGTGATCGTGAAGCCGTCGAGAACGGTCTCTCGCGTCTCAACGTAGCGGAACGAGACGACGCTCGCCTCGGCGATCTGGTGGATCACCGTATCTTCGAAGCTCGCCGAGGAGCGTAGCGTGACACGCTTGCCGTCGAAGCGGAGCGCTTCGGTCAGCTCGTAGAAACCGGGGCGAACCCGCCGTGGGACGAAGCGTCGTTCGCCGCCTGGATCGAGGTGTGATCGGCCGTGCCTTCGGGAGAAACCACGATTTCTGCGGCAACCACAGAGCTCGCGAAGAGTGGGACGAATAGCGCAGCTACGAGAATCAAACGCATCGTCTGGTCTCCTGGGGTCGGCTTTCTCAACGTTTGTGAAAGAGTGACAAGTTTTCGATGGTTCCGTGAAACGCGTTCGGAACCTCGTAATCTCCGACGGGCTTGATGAGATCGGCGCCGATCTGCACCGAGTCACCGGGGTTCGCGACGATGCCGCTCGGCGCTTCCGCTCGCGCGACGAGCTCGCCGTCGACCTTGAGGAGGAGCCCGCCCTTCGTCTGCTGGAAGGCCTCGATCTCGTGAGGGCCTGGCGCGAGCTTCTCCTTCGTGCGCGCGATCGTGCGCTTCCAGTCGGCACAAGTCGCGAAGCAGAGCTTGCCGTCTGCGAGGTAGACGGCATAGCCGTGGCGATCGCCGCCGTGAGCGATGATCACGCCGTTCGGCGACTTCGCGTCGATCTTCGCGCGGATGCGGATCCACCTCTCACCCGCGATGTTCGGAGCGAGCTTCTTCGGCAGGTCGAGCCAGGCCTTCCCCGAGAACGTCCAAGAGCCGTCGGAGCGCACCTCGACGCCGTGATTGCGGAATCTCTGTAGCTGGTTGTTGAGATTCGCGCCGATGGAAGGAGCCGGCGGCGCGGGTTTCGCGCTCGCGTCGAACTCGTAGCCCACGTCCTTCGCCCACGTGGCGATCTTCGCGTGCAGCTCAGCGGCACGCCGAGGCTCCTTCGCGAGGAGATTGCGCTTTTCGCCGAGATCCCTCGAGAGATCGAAGAGTCGCGCGTCCGATCCGTCCGGGTTGATCAAGAGCTTCCAGTCGCCGTCGCGAATGGCGAAGCTCGGACTCTGAAACTCCGCCTTGCCGGGCTTGAGGACAGCATGAGGGGCGCCGTACTGCCAGAAGAGCGGCGCGGGGCGTTCCGCGGGCTTTCCGAGGAGGACACTCGAAAGATCGAAGCCGTCGAGTTTCTCGTTCGCGGGAACGACAACACCCGCGAGCCTGCAGAAGGTCGGCGAGAGGTCGATCGCGCTCATCACGCTCGTTCGATCCACGACGCCGGCGGGGATCTTTCCCTTCCAACGCGCGATGAACGGCATGCGGATGCCGCCCTCGAAGAGCGACCACTTACGGCCGAAGAAGGGGCCCGTGAACCCGGGCGGCCGACGGCTGCCATCGCGGTAATACTTGCGCCAATCGGTCGGACCGTTGTCGCTCGTGAAGACGAAGAGAGTGTCCTCGGCGAGACCGAGACGATCGATCTCGTCGACGAGCCGTCCGATCTGGCGATCCATCTCCTCGAGCACGGCGAAGAACGTGTGCTCCCAGGGGTTCTTCGTCACGGACTTCCACTTCGCCTCGGTGCCCGGGAGCGGAACGTGGCGATCGTGGACGTCGTTCGGGAAGAGGCGGATGAAAAACGGGCGCTCGCGGTGCTTGCGGGCGAACGCGATCGCGCGGTCGGTGTACTTCGCCGTCTTCTCCCAAGGTTTGCAGAAGTCGATCTTTCCGTGTCCGAGCTTCGTGCTCGAGCTTTTCGGATTCGTCAGCAATCGGTCGCCGAGCCCTTCGAACGCGACGTACGACTCGTCGAAGCCGTACGCCGAAGGCAGCGGCGCGTCGTCGACGTCACGGCCGCCGCCCATGTGCCACTTGCCGAAGTGCGCGGTCGCGTAGCCGGCGGCCTTGAGCTTCTTCGCGGTCGTCGGGGCGGACGCGTCGAGGTAGTCGCTCATTCCGCGACGAGCATTCCCTTGGCGCGAGTTGAGGAAGGAGTGAATCTTCCAGCGTCCTGCGTACTGGCCCGTCGTCACGGCGACGCGCGACGGCGAGCAGATCGGCGAGTTGACGTAGAAGTTCTCGAGGCGAAGCCCTTCCTTCGCAAGGCGATCGATGTGCTTCGTCTCCACGTGAGGGTTGCCGAAGCAGCTCGGATCGGAGTACCCCATATCGTCGATGAAGAAGAAGACGATGTTGGGCGGACGGGCATCCGACGAGCGAGTCGCGACGACCGCGAGGAGGAACACGAGGGCGGAGATCGCTCTCGCGCTCGGGAACTTACGAAGGAGTGGCACAGGCTTACACCGTGCTCGGGTTCATCGTCGATCCGATCCAGATCGAGCGAGACTTCGGCTATTCGGAACTGCCCATGCAGTAGAGCACTTCTTGCCGCTTTCCACCTTCACGAAATGCGTGTCGGAGAAATATTCTCCCGTCCGCGATCGCCATCGTCGCCAAGGAGCTGTTGCCGAGGTGATTCTGCGCGACCGGTTCGTAACCCTTCGGTGTTGCCTTGTAGACCCAGGTCGTGCCCTTCTCGTTCGTCGCGTAGATGTTGCCGTTCGCGAGAATGGGTGAGGCGCTGACGGGACCGCCGAGGCGCTCCTTCCACATCTCTTTGCCGTCCTTCGCGCGCTAGCAGAGCGCGATGCCGTTGTCGTTGAACGCGTAGACGTATCCGTCGTGGACGAGCATCGACTGCTCGTAGCTCTTCTGCGTGTTCTTCCACACGACCTTCTTCGAGCCGTCCGCCCGAATCGCGATGGTCTCGCGTTTCGGGTAGCCGCCGCTCGCGAAGACGAGGTTACCGGACCAGATCATCGTTCCGCACGTCGCGTTCGTCGTTCCGGGCGTCGACCAGAGCAGCTTGCCGTTCTTCGGGTTGTAGCTCGCGATGATGTCGCGTCCCGAGAGGAGGAGCTGATCGCGACCGGCGACGCGGCCGACGATCGGCGACGAGTAGCTCACGTGCTTGCTGCGTCGAGGCGTGCGCCAGACCTCCTTGCCGTTCTTGGTCGCGAACGCGGCGAGGTAGCCTGTCTCGAAATCCGAGAGGACGATGATCGTGTTCTTGTAGAGGAGCGGCGACGGCGCATAGCCGAACTTGTAGAGATCGGGGGTGAACGGTCCGGTGTTCCTCTTCCAGCGAATCTTGCCGTCGAGGCCGAGCGCGACGAGATGGATAGCGCCACCGTTGCAGAAGGTCGCGTAGATCTGTTTTCCGTCCGATGCCGCGGTCGGCGACGCGTGCGTGTTCTTCTTGTGAATCTCTTCGGCGAAGCCGCCCGCGTGGATCTCGGTCGACCAGGCCGGCTTTCCCGTCTTGCGAACGTAGGCGATCACCGACTGCGTCTTCGCGGACTCGTCGGCGGTCGTCAGAACGACGAGATCACCGACGACGATCGGGGACGAGTGGCCGCGGCCCGGAACATCGACTTTCCAAAGGACGTTCTTCGTCGGGCTCCATTCGATGACGGGCTTCTGTCCCGATGCCGCGACGCCGTTCGAGTTCGGGCCCCGCCAGACGCGCCACTCGCTCTTGGCATCGGCATGGTCAAGTTGAGGATTAGCGAGAAGGGAGACGAGAGCGAGCGTCGAGAGGAGAGTCTTCATGGTTCCTCGTTCCTGAGCGTTGACGGGTCCGAGTCGCGCGGGGCAGCGCGAATTCGCGAAACGAGAGTATCGGAGAGAATCGGCCCGAAGTCGAGCTTCGGAAAGTTCTGCTACCAGTAGCGGAGGGCCTCGTCGAAGAGCTCGCCGAGCTCGTCGGCGCCGGCCGGGCGAGGCGACAGCTTCGTCACGCGGTGTTGCGGTAGCGTGCCCTCGACGAGCTGAGGGATATCCGCGCGCGAGTAGCCGACCTCGGCGAGCCCGCTCGGCATTCCGAGAGCGCGCATCCACTCGATGAGGCTGTCGGCGAGGATCGCTCCCGCGTCGTCGAGCCGGGCTCGGCCCACGTCGGCGCCGAGGATCTTTGCGACCTCGAGGTGGCGCTCGGGGCAGGCCTGCGCGGTGAATCGAAAGACGGCGGGAGCGTTGAGGATCACCGAGATCCCGTGGGGAACGAGCGCGTGGTCGACGTCGTAGCCCGCGGGGCGATACTCCCGCACGCCACCCGCGACGGGGTACGACATCCCGTGGGGGAGATGGACGCCGGCGTTGCCGAAGCCGACGCCCGCGTAGGAAGCCGCGAGGATCATCTGTGCGCGTGCCGCGTCGTTCTCGGGATCTGCGACCGCTTGGCGCAGATTCGCGGCGACCATGCGGATCGCCTGGAGGGACCAGAGATCGCTGATCGGGTTCGAGCCCTGGTACGCCGGGCGGAGCACGGGGCGTTCGGGGAGCGGTCGCTCGTCGAAGGGCAGCGCCGTGTACGACTCGACCGCGTGGCTGAGGACGTCGAGTCCGCACGACGCCGCGACGATCGGCGGCGCGCTCCGCGTGTTCTCGGGGTCGACGAGGCCGAGCGTCGGCTTCAGTCGACGATGGGCGAAGCCGGTCTTAGCGTGCATCTCGACAAGGTCGAAGATACCTACGCCCGTCGTCACACTGCCAGTACCGGCGGTCGTCGGGATCGCGATGAGCGGCTTGAGCGGGCCCGGAACGGGCTGGCCGCGTCCGATGGGTCCGTTGACGTACTCGAGGATGTCGTCGGGATAGGTCGAGTAGAGATTGACGGCCTTCGCCGTGTCGATCGTCGAGCCGCCACCGAGCGCGACGAAGCTGTCGAAGCGGCTCTCGTGGTCGCCGCCCATCGCGAAGTCGATCGCATCACGAAAGGAGGCGTCCGTGGGCTCGATGCGGACGCGGTCGTACACCTCGTGCTCGACTCCGGCCGTCTCGATCGATTCGAGGAGCTTCGCCGCGATGGGGCCGCTCGAGAGTCCCGGGTCGATGAGCACCATCGCCCGCTTCGCTCGGAGGTCGACAAGGTCCATGCCGGCCTCTCGCGTCACTCCGGGGCCGAAGCGGATGCTCGAGGTCGCCATCTCGAACGCGTAGTCGGTCGTGCGTGGTGTGCTCATGTCGCGAGTAGACGACGCGAAGCTTCCAAGATACAACTGTTCTTAGTGCTCGCGTTCAGAAATCATTGTGCACATGAGCGGCGTCTTCACCCGCTCGCTTTGTTGCCCTCAGTCGACGGTGCGCCTCCGGCAACGCCTCCTTCGGGCGCCGCGCGAGCGGGCCAATCCACTCGCACGATTTGCACAAGCACTTCTGAACGCGAGCACTTAGCCGAATTTCAGGTCTCGAGGTCTCCACATGTCTTCGCTTCTTCGTCGACGCTGTGTCCGTCGCGCACTTTTCGTGTCTGCTTGTCTTCTCTGTGTTCGACTCGAGTCTTACGCGGCCGACTGCAATGACAACGGCGTCGAGGACGCAGACGACATCGCCGCGGAGACGAGCGCCGACTGCAACACGAACGGTATCCCCGACGAATGCGAGACCGTTCCCGACGGGACGCCGGCTCCCGAGCCGATTGCTTCGGTCGGATTCTCGGAGACGCTCATCGATCTCGATCGCTTCGAGCCGCACTCTTCGGCGATGGCGTCGTTCAACAACGACGGCTGGCCGGACATGGCGACCATGGATGGAGAAGATCGTGTGATGATCCTTCTCGGTGATGGCGAAGGATCCTTCAAGTTTCACGAGATTCACACGCTCCGGGGAACCTCGGAAATCATCTGGATCGCGGTCGACAATCTCGACGGTGATGGCGATCTCGATATCGTCGCGGTCGACGAGAGAACGGACAACTTCGCGATCTTGCTGAATGACGGCGAAGGAAACTTCGAGCAATCCGACGTGATCATCGATGCCGGCCGCAACCTCTCGTTCGTCGACACGGGCGATCTCGATGGCGACGGTTCCAAAGACCTCGTCATCGCCGATCAAGGCGCAGGGCGAATCGCTGTTTATCGCAATCGCGGAGACGGGACGTTCTTTCCGCGTGACGAGTTCGACGCGGGCTTCGGACCGCGAGGGCTCATCGTCGCGAACCTCGATGAGGAGACGGGGCCGGACGTGGCGGTCGTGGGTCTCTCCACGCTTTCGGTCTTTCTGAATTCCGGCGATTGGGAAAACCCGGCGGACGGCTTTCGCGAGCGCGTCGACTACGAGACCGGCTCGACGAGCTTCGTCATGGCGGCCGACTTCAGCGGTAGCGACGACGACGATCTCGTTGTCGCGCGACAAGGAGGCGAGGCGCTCGAGCTCTTCGAGAACGATGGAGAAGGTGGATTCGCGAGCCGATTGATCATCGACCTCGGCCAACAGCCACGCTCGGTGATCGCCGTGGACATCGATCGCGACGGGGTCTGTGATCTGGTCACGGGGAACGAGCGGAACGATACCATCTCGGTCGTT
The DNA here is from genome assembly GCA_964478085.1 of uncultured Planctomycetia bacterium. GTDB lineage: Bacteria > Planctomycetota > UBA8108 > UBA8108 > UBA8108 > CAYMLL01. The sequence goes on along the minus strand of CAYZGY010000065.1, from coordinate 611 downwards.
CTCAATCACGGAGATTGGATCTTCGATGAGCCTCGAACGATCGACGTCGGCAAGGATCCTCGGTTCGTCATCGCCGGGGACATCGATCGCGATGGCGACAACGACATCGTCGCCGCGAATCACTCTTCGTACGATCTCAGCATCCTCTACACCGAGAAAGTTACGATCTACGACCCGACGCACCTCGAGTCGATCTGCACGCCGCGTGAGTTCTTTGACGTCTCGCGCGAGCTCGATGGACGAGCCTTTCGTCGCTGCACGGAGTTCGTGGTTCCCTTCAACGCCGCCGATGACGAGCTCCTGCCGCCGCTCTTTCGGAGTGCGCTCTACGATTCGACCCTCGAGTTCTTGCAGCAGGTCTATCGGGGCCGCTTCGGCGATCTCGACGCTGAGGGGTACCACGCGCAATTCGTCGCTCGCGAGACGCGCGAGTACCTGGTCGGTCGTTTTTGGGAGATCGATCGAGACGACGAGACGGTCTTCGCTTTCGACATCGAGTACGACGAGGCCGACGGGCCGGCAGATCTCGTGGAGACGACCCGAGTCTATCGCCGGCTGCGCGACGCGTTTTCGCTCTCGACTCCGCTCTACTACCCGTCGTCACCCGAGGC
>CAYZGY010000064.1:12380-16909 GCA_964478085.1 uncultured Planctomycetia bacterium | reverse complement strand
GAGCGTCTCGAGCTCGCCGAAATCACTCGTGATCGTGTCGAAGCGGTAGTCGCCCTTCTGCTTCTCGGCGCCGTGGCAGTCGAAGCAGTGCTTCTCGAGGAAGGGGCGGAGCTTGGTGTGAAGATCCTCGGCGGCCGCGAGCGTCGCAGTTCCGAGGACCACACACGCTGGCAACGTCAACCCGAAGCGACGAGCGAGTCTCACGCCTTCCACTCGAGTCCTCGGAGCGTGCCCGTGCTCGAGCCGAAGCGATCGATCTCGAGGCCGCTCTGCTGCAGGATCGACAGGAGGAGATTCGCCGCGGGTACGCGTTGGCTATCGGCTTCGGGATAGACCTTGTGCTCGCCGTGACGGAAGCTTCCGCCAGCGAGGACGAGGGGCAAGTTCTTCGTCTGGTGAGTTCCCTCGGCCATGCCACAGCCGAAGAGGATCGTCGTGTGATCGAAGAGCGTACCGCCCCAGATCGGGTCGGGCTTCGCCTTCAAGAGGTCGATGAGGTACGACATCATCGAGATCTGAAAGCCTTCGATCTTCTTGAGCGCCGCGACGGGATCGGGCCGCTCGCCGTGATGCGAGAAGCCGTGGTATCCGCCTTTGAGGTCGAAGTCTCCGTTCACGAAACCGGACGAGAGCGTGATCGCGCGCGTCGAGTCCGTCTCGAGGGCGAGAGCGATGATCTCGATCGTCGCCTTGAGTTGCGGCTCGATGCCGTTTCCGGGCTTCGGCTCGGGGTGATTCGTCTTCGGCTTCGGCCGCGTCAGCCACGGCTCCTGCTGGACGATCTTCTTCTCGAGCGTGCGGACCGAGTCGAAGTACTCTTCGAGCTTGCGCTGATCCGGCTTGCCGAGCTGCCGATCGAGCGCCTTGGCCTGGCCGCGAACGACATCGAGGATGCTCGCGTGCCGTTTGAGTCGTCTCGATTCAGCGAGTCGCCTCTCGGGAGTCTCCTCGAAGAACATCGCGCGGAACGCTGCTCGGATGTCGAACGAGGGAACTTGCACTCCCGTGCGCGTGAAGCTGATGAGGTTTCGCTCGCGACAGCTGAGCGTCATCGACGAGAAGCGGGTCGCCGCACCGTGGTGCTCGGCGAGCTTCTGATCGAGACTGATGTTCGCTTCGGGGTAGTTGTGCGCGAGAATCGGGCGCACTCCACTCAGGAGCACGGGAACGCCCTGGTGGCCGCCGGTGAAGCCGTGGTCGAGATTCTGAAAGACCGTGATGTCCTGGCGGTGCTTTTCGAGCGAGCGGAGCGTCTCGGGCATCTCGTACTTCGTGCCGACCTGGCTCGCGTCGGGGAAGAACGCCTTGTGGTAGACGCCGTAGTTGTTCGAGAGGCAGACGAAGCGCTTCGCAGCCCTCTTCTCGGGACTCGCGGTCTCGGCCGCTCGCAGGCTCGGAACGATCGAGCTCGGAGCCATCGCTTCGAGCATCGGGAGCGCGATGGCGACGCCGCCGGCGCGGAGGAAGGTTCGTCGATTCAGTGGCGCTTTCATAGCGCGACATCTTACCCAGTTCCGCTCGGGAAGGCTCCATGGATTGCGGTGGCCTCTCCCGACAAATCCCCGAACTTCTCCGCGATATCCGGTCCGATAAGAGGTTGTCAGCCGAGCTTTGACGGCGAGGGCGTCGAGCGCGATGATCGATGCCCATGGAACGCGCCTCGGTTTCGTCATCGTCCCGCCGTTCAGGTGTTCGGGCCTTCGCCGCCATCGCGACCTTTGCGGTGTTCGCGTCGAGCGGCGTCGCGCAGGCCCAAGGTGTCTTCACCGGGAGCTCGGGTGGCAACGAGCGCGAGGTCTCCCTCTTCGATCGGAGCTCAGGACAGGTCTGGAAGACGGTCACAGGAGTCTCGGGGCGCTTTCGGTCGACTCCGCTCGCGGCGGGCGAGTACCTCGCGATCTCGGGAAGCGTCTTCACTCCGATTCGAATCGAGGACGGACGCGCGACCGAGCTCCTCTTCAGCGGGCAAGCGGTCATCAGCGCCGATACCGAAACGTGGTCGCCGGCGCTCCAGAACGTCGCCTGAGTCTCCCAGCGGTCGCTCTCGTCGAGCGCGTCGTACCATGCAGGTACGTCCTTCGCGTGGTAGCAGCCGAGGCCAGTGAGATTCAGGTAGAGTCCCGTACGCTCCGCCAGCTTCACGAGTCGTTCGAGTCGAGCGAGAGCTCGATCATCGGCCTGATGCGGTGAGCGAAGAAATCGTCGGGTCTGGAGGTGGATCCGGACGACGTCAGCGTCCATCGAAGCCATCTCGGCGAAGTCCTCCTCGACCATCTGCCAGCAGGAGTCCCAATAGTCTTCGAGGAGCCGTCCGTCGTGGTCGTGGTCTTATTCAAAGCCCGACGCGGTGAAGCGCACACCTTTCTCGTCGACGAAGTGGAGGCCGTCCGCCGAGACGCGGATTCTCGATAGCTGCTCGCTATCGGGTGAGCCTTGGCACGCCGTGAGCTCGAGTGAGGCGAGGGCGACCAGAATGGCGAGCGCTCTTCGAGTCAAGAGTCACTTGCTCCCGACGCAGAATACGTTCTTGGTTCCTGCGAAGTAGAGTCGGCCGTTCGCGGCCGCGGGCGAGGCATGATTCGGATCGCCGAGGTCGTTGATCGAGAGAACTTTCAGCTCTGCGCCCGTCTGAACGACGTAGCTGACGCCTGCGGACGCGAGGAACAGCCTTCCTTCGGGATCGACGATCGGGCTCGCCCACGTGCTCGTCAATCGGTCGAGACGCACTGCATGGATCTGCTTTCCATCTCGAATATGCCAAGCCTTGAGGATCTTCGGATTGTGCAGGCGATAGACGTGATCACCGACGACGACCGGTGATCCGAGCGCGTCGGGCACTTGCGGGATGCGCCATCGGACGTGCGACTTCGAGACGTCGCCCGAGCCCGTCGGATCGATCGCGACGCCCGGTCCGCCACGTCCGCTGTCGCTGTAGACGATGCCTCCGCCGAATGCCGCGGACGCCGCGCCGCCTCGGCCTCGACACCACCACAGCAGCTTGCCGCCGTCGGGGTCGAAGCTCTGAATGCCGCGGTCATCGACTCGCATGCCCGATGCCGCGACCACGAGTTGCTTTCGTCCGCCGGCTTCGATCAGCGCGGGCGTCGCATGGCCGAAGTGCGTGTGCGGCATGCGTGTCTCCCAGAGGAGCGAGCCGTCGGACTTGTCGTACGCCGCGATCTTTGAGTCCTCCTTCTTCGACATCGCGTAGAGCATCACGAGCGTGTTCTTGTAGAGCACGGGGCTGCTGCCGACCGTCACATCGAAAGTGTGAGGCTTCATCACTTTGCGCCAGACGACGTGACCCTTGCGGTCGAGCGAGACCATGACGGACGAGCCGAAGACCGCGTAGACGTGTCGGTCGTCGACGGCGGGCGTTGGCGCGGCGTAACCGCCTCCGGGGCCGCTGCGAAAGTCATCGCGGAGCCACGGGCCAGGCACGATCTCGGTGTCCCAGAGACGCTTGCCGTCACTCGTGCGATAGCAGAGCACGTGATGTTCGGGGATCACCTTCGCACGATTCTTCACCGACTCGTCCCAACGAACGGTCGACACGAAGAGATAGTCGCCATGAACGACCGGGCTCGCGTGCCCCTCGCCGACGAGCGGCGATTTCCAGAGCACGTTCTCGTTCTCGGGACCTCCCCAGCGGACCGGTAGATTCTTCTCGCTCGTGTAGCCGAGGCCCGTCGGTCCGCGGAACTGCGTCCAGTCTTCGCCGAGTGTGACCTGTGGGGGCAGAGTTCCGACTACGAGCAGAAGTAGAGCGCTCGCTCGACTCATCGTTTCTCTCATGATCGTTCTTCTCGAGGTGTCTTCCGCAGGTAAGATGATCGCGCGGAAGCACGGCTTCGTTTTCTCTCTCGCAGTGCTGAATGGTAACGGAGAAGAAACCATGGCGCGATGGGTTCGGGTGTTCTTCGTCGCTGGGCTCTTGGTGACAGGACTCGGCAGCTCGCTGCCGGGCGATGAGCTCGAGCAGATCGGGAATGACGAATTCGACCGGCTGCACGAGATGATCCGGCGACGTCTGGGTGAGTCGCGATGGATGGAGATCGACTGGTATCCGAGCGTCTGGGAAGCCAGAAGGAAGGCAGCGGAGACCGGCAAGCCGATCTTTCTCATGGCCGGAAGCGGCGGCGCGCCCGCGGCGGGCTGCTGAACAGCGGGACGTGGAGTGAGCCGTGCGCTCACCTTTTGGACCGACGATCAGATCCGGCTCATCCGTGAGGACTTCATCGCCGCATCCGTGCCGACGTGGCTCTGCCGCTCGAATTCTCCCGAAGGAGAGTTTCTTCGCGGGGCAGGTATCGACAAGCGCTGGGTGACCTCGAGCGGATACATGCACTGTGTGTCCGCGAGCGGAAAGCTCCTCGGCGGGAGGCCGAGCGCGAACGTGCTCGAGGAGTTCGCAAAGCTGCCCGAGTCGGAGCGTCGTGCCGGAGCGATTCGGGTCGGCGAGCTCTCGCCGGAAGACCGGGAGATTCCCTCACCACCGAGCGGAGGACTCGTCCTTCGCGTCCACGCTC
>CAYZGY010000064.1:10003-12370 GCA_964478085.1 uncultured Planctomycetia bacterium | reverse complement strand
ACGAACACGGACATCCCGGGCTGCGACGCGATCTTCCTCGCTCGCTCGAAGGACGGGAGCTTGCGACCCGCGACGACCGCCGACTTTCCGCTCATGCAAGAAAAGCCGCGAGTCGCGAAAGGCTGGCGTCGATTCCTCGAACCGAATACCGAGTACCTCTGGTTGACGCGCGAAGAACGAGAGGCGTTCGTGCCGAAGACGCCGAAGGTCGGAGATGTCCACGCCGTCGATGAGGCCATCGTCCAGCGTATCGCACGATTCCATCTGACCCCAAAGCGCGCGACGACGAGCGAAGGGGGCATCGTTCATCGCAAGCGTGTGCGTCCGTCGCGGATCGAGGCCGTCGTTACGGAGATCGGAGCGCGGACGATTGGGCTCACCCTGCGTGGCGTGATTCGCTGGGGTACGGAGTACGACGCCGCCAAGGCGACGACTCCGAACGGTCCGCTCGAGCAGGGATTCGAGACTCCGATTCACGGTCGCGTCGAGTACGACCGTGCGACGAAGCGATTCACCCGATTCGCTGTCGTCGCGCCGGGCGAGGTCTGGGGGCGCTGGGGCGACGCGAACGGCAAGAGCATGTACGTCGAACGACCCGGTCGCGCGCCCTTCGGTTTTGCTATCGAGCTCGCCACGGGTGAATCTCCGACGGATCGAATTCCGCCGGGAGGAAACGGTCGCTACGTGACGGGCCGCACCGGCTATTTCGCCTCGACGAAGTAGGACGATGAGAAAACCGGTATTCCCGATGGTGTCGATTCGCGTGATGGCCACGGCTCTCGTGCTCTCGTGCTCTCGTGCTCTCGTGCTCTCGTGCTCTCGTGCTCTCGTCGAGCTCCGTCGCGTTGGCGCAGAAGGCGCGGCCCTACCGCCTGAGCGCCGTCGATCTGAAACAGCCCGCCATCTGGGGGGCCGAGTGCCGCGAGCCGGTTGGAACGGCTTGCCTTCGGTGGTCAAGATCAGGACTCCGAGGACGGTCGACCTCACACGCGCGTTCTCGTCGACGGGGTGTGGTAGCGGATCGACGACGAGCTGCGCGCGAAGAATCCGCTTCCGAGCTTTCACGCTCCGGCCGTATCGCTCGCACGAGAGGTCCGGGCCGTCCTCGCCTTGGCGCGCTCGATCTACTTCAAGGGTCTTGCGGACGACGTCGAATCTGCCAGGCGCGACGCGGAACTTGTCGCGAGGCTTCCGCGACTTCGACGAGCGATCTTCTCGTTCGTGGCGAAGCTGCCGGAGGAGCCGTTCGACGAGAGCTCGTTCGGTCGAATCGTCTTTGCGGTTCGACTTCTCTCGAGTGCGGAAGAGACTCTGCCGACCTTTCGTGGGCGAATCCGCGCCACCGACGACCAGGCGCTTCACCGAGCGCAGATCGAGCTCGAGATCGCGGCCGAGTCGTTCGGAGCGACAGCAGCCCGTCGAAGCGCATCCTCCTCGCGCGAACTATCGTTTGGAGGTGATCGGTGACGGCACGATTCGTCTGACGGGCGGTTACACCTACTCGTCGAACACCGACTATGCCGGCAGGCAGTACCGGGATCTCGACGACGGAGCGTGGCTCTACGACATTCGCAAGAACAGCTGGACGACGACGAGCGGCAAGTCCGCGGAGCCGAATACGCGCGTCTATCGGACAGGGCCGTTTCATCCGGACTTCTACCTCGCCGGCGACGAGCCGAACGCCGCTGCTTTCGAAGCGTGGCTCGCGAAGATCCCCGTGAACGAGTGGGTTCCGACGAACCCGCCCCAGCTTCCGCGTCTCAATCGTGACTGGGGCACGGCGCGCATCGATCCGTCGCGAGACATGATACTTCACTGGAGTGGTGGGCACTCGGCTCACGGCGGGACGGACGTCCTCCACTTTCACCTCTCGACGAATCGTCGGGAGCTGCCTTTTCCTGTCGAGTTCCCGCTCGGACAGCTCTACGCCAACAAGAGCTATCCGAATGGCTTCAACTTCAACCTCCGGCCGCGGATGACCGGGCACACGTACCAGAACTACGCGTTCGATCCGCCGAGCGGGAAGATGGTGAAGGCGGGGCACCCGCGGCATTTCTACGTCTACGATCCCGACGTCGCGGATTGGACCGGTCGCGGGCCCAAGCCCGCCGCGATGCGATACGACAGCTGCTTCTACACGCTGACGCTGACGGCGACGCCGGCGTACGACTGCGCGCGGAACGCTTGGGTGGCTCTCGACATCGCGTACTCGACCGCCAAGCGTTCGAATCGCACGACGAGGGCGTTTCCTCATCGACGATCGGCTGGACTGATGTTCGACGCCCGTCGCAAGCTCGTCTGGGGAACCGACGCGAACAGCCAGGTCTACGTGTTACGCTTGGACGCGAAGACCGCGGGGAAGAAGTT
>CAYZGY010000064.1:0-9993 GCA_964478085.1 uncultured Planctomycetia bacterium | reverse complement strand
ATGAGTGCTCGCAGGGATTTCGCAGGGGCGCTCCTCCTGAGCCTCATCCTTCTTGGCTCGATCGTGTTCCAGCCTCGTGCGGTCGCGAGTCCCCAGGGAGCCGCTCTGCTCCTCTGGGTGCCGACGTTCGATCAAGCGCTCGAGATGGCTCGCCACACACGTCGGCCGATCTTTCTCATGTACTACACGCTCTTCGACGAGCGCGTGGCGACGTTCGGCGGTAAGGGTGCCGTCTGCTGACCGGGCTTCGCCCACGAAGAGGCCCGTGTGCTCTCCCGCCCGGAAGTCGTCACACGACTCTCGCGATTCGTGTGCGTGCGTGTCGATCGGGAGCAGATGCAGAAGCACGACGCGCGATTGAAAGTTCCCACGCAGGGGAATCAAGTCTTGCTCGATCCTGATGGGCGATACGTTCCGGGGATCGCGCCGCGAGGAAAGCGCTATCGCGTCGAGAAGCTCGTCACCCTTCTCGATGAGGTCGCGCGAAGGTTCCCCGCAGATCCGCAGAAGGGGAAGGATCTCGAGCTGAGCTGGTTCTTCTACAATCCTGAAAAGCACGGCTTGCCGAAGTACGTCGGGCCTGACTTTCGCGCTCGTGTGCACAGAAAGCCGGTCCTGACCGTCTCCGGGCCGATTCCTGAGGAGCTCGACCTTCGAAAAAAGGCGCTCGCCGGCACGCTGAAGTCGCCCGGGCGGTGAATCAGCGCCTCTCCCACGCCGCTGGAAGTTTCGCGGAGTCCGGACCGTAGGTCTGCGAGACGACGAATCCGCTCGCTTGCGACATGTAGAAGATTCGGCCGTTCGAGACGACGGCGCCGAGACATTCGCGCGAATCGATCGCCGGTCCTGTCGAGACGAGCTTGCCTTCGGCGCTGAGGTCGATCATGTCCATGTTCGCGCCGAGGACGAACGGTTCGGAGAGCGTGAAGCGGCAGCACGCGTAGTTCGTCTGGATGCCGGCGTGGACCTTGCCGGTCTTTCGGTCGTAAATGTTCCCCTTCCCGCGCAGGGCGTTCGAGAAGACGAAGCGCTCACCCACGCTGACGACGTTGAGCGCCGAGGTCACGGCGTCGGACTTCCAGATCAGCGAGCCGTCTTTCGCGTCGAGGCACCAGACGAAGCGATCGTTCGTCTGCTCGCTCGCCCGGTTGTTGCCGCCGATGTAGATGCGGCCGCCGCGCGAGCTCAACGTGCACTTCGACGTCACGTGGTACTCGGTCGTGAGCCAGAGCACGTCGCCGGTCTTCGGGTCGAGGCAGGCCGTCAGCCCGTTGTTCTTCGCAGGAAGCCCGCGGCGCCTCTTGCGGCTCGCCGAGTAGCCGAAGAACGTCGAGTAGTAGAACTTGCCGTCGTGGATGCAGATGCCGCAGTCGTTGCCTCCGCGTCCGTACTCGGAGAAGTCCTTCTCCCAGACGATCTTTCCCGTCTCGAGATCCCACGCCCAGACGCGCGGACGGTTGTCCTTCGGGTAGTAGGGATTGTCGTTCGTGTAGATCCAGCTCATCACCTCGCGACCTTGGTGGTCGATGGGCTTGCCGCTGAAGACGAACGACTTCTCCGATCCTTGCGCGGCGTACTGGCCCGACCCCGATGCGTAGATCGCGACGTTTCCTTGAACGACCGGTGGAAACTGACGACTCCAGCTCGGCGATCCCGTGAACGGAGCTTCCCAGAGTTGGCGACCGCTCGCCGCGTCGAAGCAGCGCATCATCGATCGCTTGATGCCGGCTTGCGGCACGAGTAGCTTGCCGTCGATGTAGAGGGGCGAGGTGAAGGAGAGGTAGACGTCAGGAGAGTAATGCCTCCAGAGCAGTCGACCGGTGTCTTGCTCGACCGCGAGGATCTGTCCTTCCGCCGTGTGCATGTAGAGTCGACCGCCACCGCAGACGGGCAAGTGTTTGACCGTGCCCGCGAGTCGTCTCGCCCAGCGCATGCGAAGCGGGGGCTTCAGATCTTGGTTGTTCGAGTTCGTGCCGTCGAAGTTGCCGTAATTCGTGTACCAGTCGTGCTCGGCGCCCGCGAATCGGCCCGTGAGCGGGCTGCGGATCTTCGCGAGGTCGAGACTGCGCCCAGGGAGAGGCGCCTTGCCGTCCTTGCCGAGGATGTAGAGATAGCCGTCCTCGCATCCCGCGTAGACGCGTCCGTCCGCGACGGCGAGTGGGGCGGTGATCGGTGATCCGAAGGCCGTCTTGAAGGACGAAACCTCGCCGCCTTCGAGAGGGGCGACGTAGACTTTTCCATCGAGGCCCGCGTAGACGGCGTGATCGCGCGTGAGGATCGGCGGACTGACCGAGGCCGCGGCATTCAGCACGAGCGGGTTCTTCTCTCCGGCTTTGTGACGACAGAGTCCGACGCCGCGCTCGGGCCGCACGCGATAGACCGAGTCGCCGCGAATGCTGACGGGAGCGAAGCTCAGAAGACCGTGCAGCCGAATCGAGGTTTCGGTTCCCTCGACGAAGCTCGTCTTGACCTCGTCCCCATCGAGTCGAAGCTTCTCGACACGACCGGCGTTGTCGCGTCGATGCCACTGGACGTAGACGTTTCCCGCTGCGTCGGCGCTCTGTCCGAAAGTCGCGGGATACTCGGAGCCGGCGTAGCTCGGAATGATCCCGACGGCGCGTAGCTTCGCTTGGCTCCCAGCATCATCGAGAAAAACGGTTCGACCGCCCGCGGGCATGACGACGGTCTTGCCGACGAGGCTGATGTCTCGGGAGCAGACGAAGTGATCGCGCCAGGTGACACGCTCCTTCCGATGCACGAGCCAGTCCGCGCCGCTCCAGCGGTTGCCGTCGAATTGGATGACTTCTCGGACAAAGTCCCACGTCCAGACGGTCCTCCCGTTCGGCTCGACCGCGTAGACGCGCGCCCCGAGCGTCGCGAAGTAGACGCGATTCGTTCCGACGGCGGGTGCGGAGAAGATCGGCTCTCCGACATCGATCTCCTCGACGAGCTTGCCGCTCTCGCGATCGAGGACGTAGTAGTAGCCTGGGGTCGTTCCGACGTGGAGATACTTGCCCGCGACCGCAGGAGCCGCGACGTTGTTGCAGTTGTCATGCCCGCCATTGGTGGCGAAACGCCACTTCGTCTTCTGCGTCTCGACGTCGATCGCGAAGACGACGCCGGATCCGTCGACCGCGTAGACGTTGCCGTCAGCGACGACCGGCGAAGCGTAGATCCCGTCGGTCAGAGGGATCGCGGTCACGAGGCCGAGCGAAGCGTCGATCGACGCCGTAGGCGCGTTGCCCGATCGGAGCGCGTTTCCTTGGAGCTGGGGCCAGTCGCCGGCATGGACGACGGGCGCCAAGAGAACCAAGAGGCAGGACCAGACGACAACGACGCGCGCGGATGCGTTCATGTTTTTTCCCAAGGGGCGAGCTACTTCTCCGGCTTCTCCGCGAGCAGCGCCTGAACGTCCCGCAGCGGAAGCAGGCCTGCATCGTCGCCGCCAAGGTCGCGACTCTCAAGGGGGCCTCCGACAAACTTCGTCACGAAGTAGCGTCCGGTGCGGAGCTTCTTGACTCCTTTCGGCAGCGGTTCGTAGTACGCGACGGCGAGGCGGAGCTCGAGGTGGCCGGCGTGCTTGCGTTCGGCGAGCCGGTCGAGAGCTTTCGTGAGGCGTGCGTCTTTCACGACCCACGGAAAGGAGTGATCCGTCAGGAGCCCCCTTCTCGTCGTAGGTTTCGGTGATCTCGATGCTCGACTTGATCTTCGGCAGGAGACCGAGCGGCCCGATGTGGAACGCTGCCGGCTCGTCCAGAAGCTCGATTGGGTGGATTCATCGGGTGTTCTGCCTTCGCGCATTGCGGTTTTGTCGAGTATCTTCGTGAGCATGAAACGATCGACAACTTCTTCCGGCTTGCGGAATTCGCTCAAGCGTCGTTTCTTCGTCCTTCTTCTCACTCCGAGCCTCTGGAGCGCAGCGATCGCGGACAATCCTGAGGTGGCTTACGACGAATCGAAGCAAGGAGATCTCGCTCCCGCGAAGAAAGAGACGAAGTCGCTGTTCAAGATCTCGAAGCCCGGCGTCTACGTCGTTCGTGGTCACGGGACGGACTCTAGCGACGACGTCGACGCGTTCGTCTTCGAGGTGGCCGAGGGAAAGACCTTCGACTTTTGCCTCGTTGCGGGCGCGGCGGAGTTCAAGTGGTTACGCGCCGTAGAGAAGGACGGCAGCACGCGGGATATCGCATTCGGCTCGACGAATCTCTCCTTTCGCGTGCCGCGGAGCATCTCGAAGAACGGTCTGCCGGCGGGAAAGTACCGCGTCGAGATGATGTTTGGACCCGACGGCGCGGCCGGCGACTGGATCGTCAAGATCGCCTCTGGCGTCGAACGAAAGCCCGGCACGCCTCTTTGCGTCGAAGCCGTCGATCCGACGAGTGCTGAGAAGATGAAGAGCGTCTCGTGGCCGGGGATCGTCACGATCTTTCACGGGCACAACTGGGGGAGCGACGAGAAGTACGTCGTCGCGATCAAGGAAGCCGGGTTTACCGCGACGGGTTCGACCGAGGCGCAGATCGAGCATTGCCGAAAGAACGGCCTACGAGCTTTTGTCTTCATCTGGCCGCACGAAGCCGGAACGATCCCCGCGAAGCACGCGAAAGACTCGACCGTGCTCTGCTACTACCTTTCCGATCGCGTCCGGCCGAGTAAGTGGGGCGTCTGGGCGAATCTCGAGCGCAAAGTTTTCGAGGCAGCGCCGAAACATCCTGCGGTTTTCACGATGCGTGGATTGTGGGGGAGCATCGATCGCTATTGCGAAGCGGTGCGCGGTCGGGTCCTCGAGTATTACCACTACCACTGGGACGGAAATCGATCTCCGCACAGTCACTTCGTCCTTCTCGAGCAGTTTCGCCAAGCTTCGGCGAAGAACGGTTACGTGCCGATCTGTCGAATCGTCGAGACGCGCGCCGAAGACATGCGCAAGACGCGTCAGACGATTTTCACGAGCCTCGCTTACGGAGTGCGCGCGTTTCGAACAGGCGGCCGCGGAATCTTCCAGCCCGACAAGCGTGACGCGCGAGGCGTTCCGACGCGCAACGCGTTCGGCGACGAGTTCCTGCGCATCAACAAGGCGCTGCGCGCGTACTCGCCCGTCTTCGAGCGAGCACGATGCCAAGATGTGTGGCACGCCGCGCCCCTTCCGCCGGGTGGCCGCGCCGCTCCCGAGGACGCATGGGTCAAGCCCGAGGGCGAAGGCGTTCTCGTCGGAGTGTTTCAGGAGGAGCGAAAGCAAGAAAGGGTCGACTACCTGCTCGTCGCGAACCGTGATTCTTCCCGTCAGCGAACCGCGACGCTTCGATTCGATCAGAAGAACGTACGCGTATCGAAGATGGACCGGGAAACCGCGAAGTGGATCAGCTACCATGTCGACGCGTCGGGGGAGTCTGCCGTCATTCGTCTCGAGCTCGAGGCGGGCGGTGGAGAGCTGCTGGAGGTTTCGAGGTAGCCGGATGAGGCAGTCGTGGATTACTCGTTTCGTGTGTGTCGCCAGCTTCGCGCTCGCGTTCTTCCCTCCTTCTGCTCAAACTCACGCCGCCGAGTTTCTTCGAGGTGACGGGAACGGAGACGGGCATGTGGGCTTCAGCGACGTCTGGGCGATCTACGATTTGATTTTCGCCGTCTCCCGCGAGTCGAAGGAGCCCTCTTGTTGGGAGTCCTTCGAAGTCAACGATTCGGGCGACATCGACATCGTCGACGCTGCGGCGCTCTTGGTCTTCCTGTTCGGAATCACCGACTCGATTCCCGGTCCGTTCCCTGACGTCGGTCCGGATCCGATCGGTGGTGCTCGCCCCATCGGTGAGGGCAGGTCACGATCGCCAGCTCGAACCAGCGCTCGAAGGCTTGTCTTTCGGTCGGCGATACGTCGCTCCGTCCATCGAGTGAGCGACAGAATCCGTCGAGCGACGCGAGGGCGTTCTCCGCGGTCAGGAGAAAATCGAGGCTCTTCGGGATCGGATCGGTCGCCGGGACGCCCATGCGAGTGGCGATCAGTCGCCGGATGATCTCCATCAGCGGCTTGCTGTCCTGCGGATCGCTCGAGCCTCGCTCGATCGCTCCGAAGATCCGAGGGAGATCTTCGAGGTCGAGGTAGCCTCGCTCGGCGAGGTAGGGCAGCTCACGCACGGCTACCGTTTCTTCCGGAAGGCTCTTCTCATGTCCGAGCCAGACGTACACGGCCAGGTTGTCGAGGTCTCGTCGAAGGTCGGTCTTGATGAACGCGCGGAGCTTTTCGACGCCTTCCGCATTCTCGAGCTCCCGAAGGGTCTAGGCATCGAGAAGAGCGACGACCGAGGCGGTCGCTTCCTGGACGTCGTTGAAGAAGCCGATCGGGTCATCGCTGCCGTGAATGCGATCGTAGACCCACGTGGCGCCCATCTTCTCGTCGACGGATCGATAGCTGCTCGCTCCGTAGGACCGCTCGAGTCGCGACGGATCCTTCTCGTGAGGGTGGAAGATCGTTCCGTGCGCCTCGCGCCGAGTCTTGGAGGCAGCGTTCCATCTGGTGATCTTCCGCTCGAGTGACGAATCCCGCGGCTTGAGCTCGACGTGGTAATGGTCGTGCTTGCAGCCGTGAGAAAACGAAAGCAGGACGCCGAGTACGAGTGAGGTCGTTCGGGACAACGGTCGTCTCCTGTCGCGATGGGGCAGCGGGTCGCGAATCCACGCGTCCGCCATTCTGAAGAAGAGGCGCGCGCCGAGTCGAAGAACCCCCAAGAAATGCGTTATAATCGTCGCTATGAGCACACCGACACTTCATTCGATTCGAAGCCTCTGTCTCCTGCTCGCGATCTTCCCCGCGCCCGTCCAAGCGACGGTGATCCTCTTCGAGAACGTCGGATTGACCCAGAAGACAGAGCTGCAGGGGCTTCAGTCCGTCAAGGGCTACGGAGACTACGTCGACAGCGAGAGCGCAGGGGGCTTCGCGAGCTCGTTCTCACGAGGCAACGGCTGGACGCCGAACATCGCCCTCGATTACGCCGGGGGAAACGACCGCAAGACCGTGAACTCGTGGCGTTCCGGTTGGGACGGTGGCGATGGCGCGAACTACCTGCTCGACGGCGACGACGGCGGGCCGTACTACTACTGGTACACGTTCACTCCGCGAAACGGAGTCGGGGTCATCGTCAACTCGCTCGATCTCGACGCCGCGGAAAAGAGGAAGAACCGCATCGACTGGACGATCCGTGCGACTTCACGAGCCGGCAAGGTCCTCGCACGTGGCTCGACGGGTGAATTCGTGGGGGATCGACCGAAAGTCGCGCTCGGGATGAAGTCGCCTCATTTCGGCCCGATCGTGCTCGAGCTCATCCACACGGGAGCCCGCACGACGCTGGCGGTCGACAACTTGGACTTCGACGAGGCTCAGGCTGCCAGGAATCCTGCGAAGAACGCTCCCGTCGAAATCGGGCATCGTAAGCAGCTGCTCGTCGACGATTTCGTCATCGCTGCAAAGAAGGGCGTCACACGAGAGCTCGGAAAGCCGACGAAGCTCAACGGTGGAAAGTCGATCTTCGAGGGGCATTTCTACGGGACGGTGCTCTTCGACGAGGGCAAGTTCAAGATGTGGTACCGCGGGGATCCGTACGGATACGCCGAGTCGACGGATGGGATTCGATTTCGAAAGATCGCAAAGCTCGTCGGGTTGCACCCGGCGCATCACAACACGGCGTCGTTCTACATCGATCCGCACGAGACCGACCCCGCGCATCGTTACAAGGCTTGCTACTCGTACTCCCGCCCGCACGCGGCGACCTTGGCGCATTCGGCGGACGGGATTCACTGGACGCCGTACAACGGCGGCAAGCCGGTGACGCATCGAGCTGCGGACACGTACAACCAGATCATCTGGGACGAGGAGATTCGCGCGTATCGGCTGTTTACGCGTACGGACTACCGCCGCCCTCCGGATGGTCTCGAAGTCCGTGGTACGCGGGACATGATCAATCCGGACATCAAGGCGGATCCGACGAACTGGCGCACGGTGCGCGAGTGGAAGTTCGGGAAGGGAGCATTCGACGAGGTGTACCGTCGTCAGATCTACGCGCTCACCGATTGGATCTACGAGGGTGTGCACTTCGGATTGATGTCGGTCTACGAGAACATCCCGAAGCCGGGCGATCCCTACGACGCGAAGTCGGACTTGGTCAAGCGTCACGATCACGACATCGTCAACTTCTACATCGCGACGACCCGTGGTAACGCGATGTGGGACTTGAGCTGGGTCTACGCCGAGCGGCCGTTCATCGTGCGAGGTCCGGACCGGAGCTTCGACAAGGACATGATCTTTCCCGCGTCCGAAATCGTCACGCACGCTGACAAGCACTGGATCTACTACAACGGATACCAAGAGAGACACGGCGTCGCCGATCGAGGAAAGCAAGGAATCGGCGTGGCGACGTTGAAGCTCGACCGATGGATCGGACTTGGCGCCGCGGGGGGGGCCGCCCGCGCGCGCGTCACCAAGCCGTTGCCACGCGACCGGGGGCGGCTCGAGGGGCACGCGGCTGCACGAGCGGGTCGAATTCGAATCGAGATTCTCGACGCCGAGCGGCGACCCGTGGCAGGCTTTGCGGGTAAGCACGCGGCCGAGCACGCTAACGTCGACGATATTCGCCTTACGGCGAAATGGACAGGCGAGAAGAAGCTCGCGACCCTGCGCGGAAAGACGATTCGCTTGCGCTTCACACTTCGCGACGCTGTGATTTACGCGTTTCAAGTTCCCTGATCGACGAGGGCCGGTCGCGGTGAGAGCAACCAAGGTGATTCATGTCGTCTCCTGCCACGCTGAAGGTGAAGTGGGAGACGTCATCGTCGGTGGGGTGGCTCCGCCGCCCGGCCAGACGGTCTGGGAGCAGCGGTGCTTCATCGAGAAGGATGACCGCTTGCGTCGTTTTATTCTCAACGAGCCGCGAGGCGGGGTCTTTCGGCATGTGAACCTTCTCGTGCCGCCGAAAGATCCGCGAGCGCAGGTCGCGTGGATCATCATGGAACCGGCCGACACTCCGCCGATGTCGGGGTCGAACTCGATCTGCGTCGCGACGGTTGTCCTCGACACGGGAATCGTTCCGTTGATCGAGCCCGAGACCGAGCTCGTCATGGAAGCGCCCGGAGGGATCGTCCGTGTACGCGCGCAGTGCCGAGGCGGCAAGGCGGAGCGCATCACGATCACGAACGTACCGTCCTTCGCGGCGAATCTCGGTGTGCCCCTCGAGGTCGAGGGAGTCGGCACGCTCGTGGTCGACACGGCGTACGGAGGCGACAGCTTCGTCATCGTCGACGCCGCGAAGGCGGGTTTCGAGATCGTCCCCGACGAGGCACGCGACATCGCCGAGCTCGGTATGCGCATCACGGCCGCGGCGAACGAGCAGATCGGTTTCGAGCATCCGCTTCACGCCGAGTGGAATCACATCTCCTTCTGCCAATTCGCCGGGCCACTCGAGAAGAAGGACGGCGAGCTCGACGGACGCAACGCGGTCGCGATCCGACCAGGAAAGGTCGACCGTTCACCGACGGGAACGGGCTGCTCGGCACGAATGGCCGTCCTTCACGCGAAAGGCGAGATGGCGGTCGGCGACACGTACCGCGCGCGATCGATCATCGGATCGGAGTTCGTCTGCGGAATCGATTCGACCACGACGATCGAACGCGACGACAGGGGCCGACCCGTGCCAGCGATCCACCCGACCGTCTCGGGTCGCGCGTGGATCACGGGCACACATCAGCACACGCTCGATCCGGCGGATCCTTGGCCGGAGGGGTATCGGCTGTCGGACACGTGGCCGGGGGCGAGTTGATTTGGTTTTTTAGGATATGTCAGAGGCGTTCACCGATGCCGGATATTTCGCGGTTCGGATGATATGTCGTGGAGCGACCGGCTCTTATCCGCATTGCCACCAAGATAATCTGCCACCAAGATAATCTGCGACCGTAACTTCTCGCGATCATCACTTGCGGCGGGCCCTCGACATCTCGTGACGCGCCTCTACCATT
>CAYZGY010000063.1:8737-16974 GCA_964478085.1 uncultured Planctomycetia bacterium | reverse complement strand
GTCGACCCGGTTTCTCCGGGGCGAAGCTGCGGCCGAGTCACGCGGCGGGTCGCCGAGTCGTGACGACATCTCGTCTTCCGATCACCATCGACAGCCTCCCCGCCATCGACCTCCAACTCCGTTCGTCTTTCCTCACCTCGACAAATCGAGCTTTCTGAGCACCCCCGACCTCGTCAAAACCCAAGTCGACAACGTCCGCCGATCCTGCGCCACAAATCCGACGAGCGGATCGTGCTCACCGTCCGGTGCGTCGACGATGTACTCGCGTTTCCGCGACTCGAGATCGATCTCCTCGATGGCGCCGTCACCGTACGCGACGAGAACGGCCGGTCGTTGCCGTCGTGGCGCGACGCGGGCGGACTGCACGACACCGCGCTGAGCCAAGACGTCGAGCTCGAAGTAACGAGGCGAGTGCCTCTCCTCGGGAATCGAGACGAGGTGCCGATCGCCCACGATGAGGAGCGCGCTTCGGTCGCGCGAGGTGAACGCGAGGCGCACGGGACGGGATACGTCGACCTCGAATCGCTCGACCTGCGTCAGGTCGGTCACCGATCCGCGACCTCGTCGGTAAAACACGACGATCTCGTACGTGCCACGGCCCCGAATCGTCGAGTGCGCGAGGAGCGCGAGGAACTTCTGATTGACCGCGACCGAGAGGAACTTCGAATCGCGCGCATCGAGGAGGCGTTTGAGCGGGCCGAGGTGTACGGGGTGGAGGAGGTGGAGCTCCGACGTCGAGAGTCGGACGACGGCGCTTCGATCGTGGAACACGACGAGCCCCTGCACGCGTCCTGCGAGGGAGCGCTCGACCTGAAGAGGCCGTCTCGAGGTCTGCCCTGCCCCCGTCAGGCTCGAGCCGGCATCGACCGAGAAGTGGTGGACCTCGCCGTCGACCGAGCAGTAGACGTCGTCGCCCGCGATGGCCACGCGAGAGACGGGGCGGGCCGTCGAGGTGTCGAGGAGCGCTCGCGTCTCGCCGAGCTCGTCGAGAACGAGAACACGACCGTCGAGAGTCGCCACCGCCTGCCGGTCGGCCGAGACGGAGAGGCCGCACGCGCGCACACCGAGGCTACGATGGACCTCCTCCTGCGGCCTCTGCGTCGAGGCGAACTCGACAGGAGCGGCGAGCCACGACGACACGTCGCCGTGAAGTGTCGAATCGACGAGCACGAGCGCGACGGCTTCGGCTTGCGCGAGCGCACGAGCGTCGATCTCTGCGCGTGGCGTCGGCGCGATTCCGTCGCGAACTCCGCACCAAGCGATCGCCGCGCCCGTCCACGCCTCGCGAAGAGCGTCGTTCGAGACGAGGTCGCCGAGATCGGCGCGCACGCGGACGAGCGTACGCACGAGATCGAAGAGTCGGCGGAGCGCCGGTAGCCGAGCACGCTCCCGGGCTTCGCGATCCGTTGCGGCGATCGTCTCGAGGACGAGCTCCGCGGCGCGTCGTCGATCGCCGATGTGTGCCAGCTCCGCAAGAGCACGGCGCAGGGCTTCGAGCCAATGTCGATCGAAGGAGCGAGCGCCTCGCTCGAGGAGCGCGATCGACGCCATCTGCTCGTCGAGCTTCGAGCGGTGGATCTCCGCCGCCTCGACGAGCCGTCCGGCCGCCGCGAGATCGACGGCGACCTTGCGCCAGGCCGCGTGTGCTTGGAGCCCGTCGCCCGCATCGTCCCAGCAGGAAGCGGCGTGTCGCCACTCGCTGCAGTCCATCCAGATGCGCGCCGCCTCGGCGCCGAGACCGGCCCGCGCGAGCGCGACCGCGGCTCGGCGTGGGCGTTCCGCGAGGTGGTAGTAGACCGTCGCCGCCTCGCGCGGAAACCCGCCTTGCTCGAGGAGAGCCGCGGCGCGCAGATGGTCACCGAGGAGGTAGGAGAAGACGTGAGCCGCGCGACGAATCTCGCCGATCGCGACGAGCTTCTCGGCGGCGTGTCGGTAGAGCACCTCGAAGCGACGGTAGATCTCCGGGCCGACCGGCACGACGCCGTGGGCAGCCTTCGACTCGAGCGCCTCGATCGAGAACTCGAGGTTCTTCGCCCCGAATTCCGGTGCCGAGCTGAGCCAGCGACTGCCGCGCTCGTGGTCTCGGGGTTCGCGAAGAGGCAAGCTGACGCGCAAAGCGTCTCGCCAGTTCGCTCCTCCGAGGCCCTGCGCGAGCGAGTTGAGCGCGCGACTCTGCCGGCGAACGGCGCGCAGTCGGTCGTCCGGTTTCGCGAGCGCGCGTTTCGAGCGTCGGTCGAGCGCGCGCCGCAAGCCGGAGGGAAGGGTCCGGTCGATGAGGTGACGCAGCCAGCCTGTGCGCGGCTTGCCTTCGCGCGAATCCGTCGACGGGGAGTGGAGCGACTCCGCGACCGAGGCGTCTTCGGATTCGACTTCGGACTCACCGGAAAACGCCGCGTCGAGATCGCTCGCGAGCCGGCGCGTCTCGTCGTTCGCCGCGTCCGCAGCCGTGGCCGCGTCGAGCCAGCGGGAGACTCCCGAGACGGCCTCGACGTCGCTCGGATCGAGCGTGTCGTGTGCGAGGGATGGTTCCGTCTCGTTCGCCGGTTCGTCCGTCTGCGAGATCGTATCTGCCGTGAAGAGCGTCGAGAGCGAGCGCGCGTTCGCCCCGAGCCGTTCGATGCGAGCCTCACCGTTGTCGACGCGGACGAGGTACTCGCCCGGTGGCGGCGGCGACTCGCGCAGGACATCGGGCGTCGCGAGGGTCGCGTCGAGGTAAAGCGTCGTCGCGGAGGGGCAGCTCGAACTGTCCTCCTCCGTTTGCCGAGAGACGCTCTCGATTCGCAGCCGTGTCGCGAGAGCGAATCGTTGCCAACGGGGGAGGGCGTCGAGCAGGACGTATCCGTTCGACGCAGGCAAGACGCTCAGCGAGCTCCAAGGGACGGCAGCGTCTCGTTCGAGGTAGGCGACGAAGGTCGCGAGATGTCTCGACGCGATCCACGCAGCTTGCGTCCCGCCGCTCGCGTGCGCGTCGAGCTCGCGATCGGGAGAAGACAATCGCCAGGTTGACGAGAGCTCGAGGGGCGAGTCGAGCGGGGCCGCTCCGCGGATGCTCGAGATCGTGCTCTCGCTCACCGCGGGGGCGGTGACGGGCGGGCCGGCGGGTGGTGTTCGAGCGCTGACACGCAAGAGCTGGCGAACCTGATTCCGTACGAGCACGTAGAGGACGTCCGCCTCGCCACGCTGCCACGAGGTCCAGTTCTGTGCGGCGTATCGGGGCGAACGGGAGAGGATCGAGTCGCGAGAGATTCGCTCGTCCTTGCGAAAGTCGAGGGCGCTCAGCCAGACTCGCTCGCCGCTCGACTCGCTGTCCGCAACGTTCGCCCAGCGCACGCGAACGAGCTCGCTCGACGGGAACTGGCGACGGTAACGCGCGACGTGCGCGGGGCGTAGTGCGATGAGTGTCGCGTCGTTCGGGGCGGGGCCGTGCGTCATGTGACGAGCCTCGCAGTCGACGTTCCGTCCGCCGTTTGCCACGTGATCGAGTCGTGGGTGATCAGGAACGAGCCGGCGAAGTCGTCGAGATCGACCGTCTCCACGACGCGTGCGGAGCCGACCAAGAACGGCGTCTCGGAGACGCGGGCGATCGAGGCGAGATCGCGAGCCGCGTCGGCGGTGAGCAGGGCAGGTGGAGAGTCGAGCAGTCGGGCGACGTCGTCGATCGTCTCGACCGAGACGACGTCCGCGGGCTCCGCACGACCGGCCAGCGCGATGCGAGGTGCTCGCGGCTCCCGTCGAGCGTCGCCGAGCAAGGCGAGGGCTGCGCCGATGGCGAAGCGTCGCGCGCGGCCGAGGAGGTCCGCACCGAGGACGAGAATCGGCAGTGGCGCGCTTCGACGCGACTGGACGCGCTCTCGGCGTAGCGACAGCTGCGCGCGCTCGAGATGACGAATCATGAATTCCCATGAATCTCGCGCGTACTCGCTCGGAAGGAGATTCTCGAGCGACGCGCCGCGTGTGACGTCGTTCCAGCCGCCGCCCGGGTCGCCGCTTCGTGAGAGAAGGTCTTCATCGGAGGAGAGGAGTCCGCGTGCGCGATCTCTCGCACGCGCGATCAGCTCGCCGCCGCGCAGCGTGTGAAGGCTCGCATCGTCGATCGACGCTCGGTAGCACGCATCTCGTCTCGCGGGAGTGCTCATGTCCGTCGCCTCCTCACGTCGCGAGCCCGCGGAGCTCGTCACTCGTCGCAGGCGTGAGGCGCTCTCGCAGGAAGAGCACGGAGCGCTCACCTGTGGTCGCGTCCCACCAGAGGAGGTGCTGCCCCGACTCCGCCCCGAAGATGTCGAGGAGTGCCGCAGCGTCGAACGCCGGACGCGGCTCGCGGTCGCGAGGCAGGAGGACGAACCGACCGCGACTCTGCAAAACGCGGAGGGCACGACCCGGCAGCGGGACGCTCTCAGGGAAGCCGCGCGGCGTGAACACCCAGGCGGCCTTGCCGAGTCGGCCGACGAGGATCTCGGAGCGCTCACGATCGGTCGCGTCGCCGAGTGCGCGATCGAGATGCGGCAGCTCGGAGCTCGCGAGCAGAACGCCGGCGAGACTCTCGGGCTCGCGACTCTCGACGAGTCGTACGCAGAGAGAGCTCTCGCCCGTCTCGATCTCTTCCTCGGGCAAGCTCCACGAGCTCAGCTCGGCCAGCGGACGCCACGATGCGAGAGGAGGGAGTCGCAGTCCGTCTCTCGGCACGCGGAACGCGAGGACGGAAGCATCGGCGCATTCGACGAAGCCGTTCTTCTCAGCGTCGCGCCAGAAGAGGTCGTCGCAGAGGGTCAAGAGGAGCGTGATCGATCGTGAGGATGGCTCGACGAGCGAGACGAAGAGGCCTTCCGTCGAGCGCCAAGCTCGCGTCGTCGTCCGCGATGGGCTGCGTCGCGTCGCTCGCAGACCACGATCGTCGCTCGAGTCGCGGAGACGAGTGAGCCAGCGTGTCGCGGCCGTGCACGAAAGCCGTGCGATCAGCGAGATGCCTGACGTCGGCTTCGTGGCCGCCGAGCTCATCGTCCTTCTTCCTTGTCGACGAGGGTCGTCGTCAAGGTGGCGAGCCGTTCGCCGAATTCTCGCAGTTGACTCTCCTCACCCTCGGACCGCGGGCGACACCAGCGGCGCTCGCTCGCGAGGTGCTGCAGGCGATTGTGGATCTCGTCGGCGCGGGAGGGCTCGATGGGGGAGCTCAGATCGCCGACCGCGCTCTCGAGAGAGTCGAGCCGCTCGAGGAGCTCTGACGGGCGTGCGCCGCGACGTGCGAGCGGGTGGACGACGAGGTCGGTCGCGCCTCCCTCGACATCTTCGATCAGCGCATCGGCGATCTCGGCGAGCGTCTCGCGATCTTCCTGGCGTTCCCACGCGTAGCGAACGGGCCAGAGGTCCGACGGGATCGCGCGATCGCGGTCGCAGAGGACCGCCGACGCAGCGGCGAGCCGCAGTAGCTTGACGATTCTCCGATCACTGAGAAAGAGTCCCGCGGCGCGAACGCGCTGGACGATCAGCTCGAGCGGGCGGTGGATCGCCTCGAGATCGCACTCGGAGAGTTGGCTTTGGAGGCTTCGCAGATCTTCGACGCCCACGGACGGTCCGGGCGATGAGCTCGCGTCCGAAGACTCCGAACGTGCCGAGATCCTCTCTCTCTCGAGGCGCCAGCCCCGCTCGATCAGCGCGCCGACTTGGGACTCGTCCACGACGTCGAGCTCTACCCGGAGGGAGAATCGGTCCTCGAGCGCCTGCAGCGTCGGATCGTTCGAGAGCGCGTTGGTCGCCGCGAAGGCGGAGATCAGGGGCGTCTCGACGATCGACGAGCCGCGTCGGTAGACCCTCTCGTTGAGGACGCCGAGGAGCGTGTTGAGAATCGCCGAGCCCGCGTTGAAGATCTCGTCGAGGAAGACGATCTCGGCCTCCGGGAGCATGCCGTCGGTCCGCGCGACGAGCTCGCCGCGGCGCAGCTCGCGGATGTCCACCGGTCCGAAGATCTCCGATGGCTCCGTAAACCGCGTCAGGAGGTACTCGAAGTAGCGCCCGCCGACGCGTCGCGCGAACTCGCTGATGAGCTCGGACTTGGCCGTTCCGGGCGGTCCGACGACGAGCAGGTTCTCGCCCGCGCAGACCGCGAGCCCGATCAGCTCGACGAGCTCGGCGCGTCCCGCGAAGCGCTCCGAGAGCGGCTGGATGATTTGTTCGCGAATTGTTCTGGGAGTGGATGGGGGCCCTGCATTCATGACGAATGCTACTTTACAGCACGGCTTCCGACGGGTCGAGGCAGGCGAAAATGGCATTGCCCCTCGGAACCTACTGGGATACCATCCCTTCGTGGTCTTCGGGTCGCGCCGCGCCCCCATCTGCGATGTTATTCATCGGCCAATACGCTCGGGATCGGCGTCTGCCCTGGGTCTGGAATTCGTGGTCGGAAACTCGTTTCGGCTGGTTCGTGAGAACGCGGATCGAGACTGGGTTGTCCCGTGCGTCCGTTGTCTCGTGAGGGATCACCAGCGGAACAACTGGAAAAGACCTTTTGGAAGAAAGGTGTACGATGTTACACACAGGGCGCTGCGGGTCTCGTAAGGCTCGCGTTTCGGGTCTCCTGGTAGCCTGTCTGCTGGGCGGTTCGATGATCGTTTCCTCGGGGCAGGTGAGCGGACAGGACGTCCTCTTGCCGTTCGGGAGTGACGGTTGGGACTACTTCGTCGGATCGGCCGCTCCTTCCGACCCGATCAACGCATGGCGCGAGGCCGGGTTCGTCCTTCCGCCTCTTCCGGATCCCCTTCCGGACCCGCTCGTCGGAGTTTGGCTCTCCGGCGGCACGGCGCCGATCGGCTACGGCAGCGGCGCCAAGGGCGTGGCGACCGAGGTGCCGACCTCGGATGTCAACGACGGCAACTACTCGACGCTCTACTGCCTCAACTCGATCGACATCGCGGACCCCGGTGCACTGACGCAGTTGACGCTCAACACTGAGCACGACGATGGCTTCGTGCTCTACCTCAACGGTGTCGAAGCTGCGCGTAACAACGTCGCGGCCGGCGATGAGGATATCTTCGACTCGACCGCCACGGGTGGCCACGAGTACGACGCCCTGCCGAACTCGTTCGACCTCTCGGGCGCGATCGCTGATCTCGTCGCGGGTGAAAATCTCCTCGCGATCGAGGTGAAGATCGTGAACCTGACGAGCTCGGACATCCTGATGAACATCCAGATCCTCGGCTCGACCGAGCAGGATGTGCTCTGTCCGACCGGTGCGACCTGCTCGCGCAACGCCGACGGTGCAACGATCTCGTGGGTCAACAACCCGGCGGCGAACTACACGGCGATCGCCGTGACGCGTGACGGAACCCCGATTGCCGGCTCTCCGTTTGCCGGTGACACCGAGTCGGTTCTCGATCCGGCCGGAAACGGTGTCCACAGCTACGAGGTGATCGCCTCGATCGACGATTTCGATTGCCCCGCGCTCTCGTGCTCGACGACGAGCCAGGTCTGTCTCATCGACATCGGCGACGATTGGAGTTACTTCAAGGGCACCGAGGAGCCCTCGCCGGATGGCGACGGCTTGCCGACGACCGGCTGGACCGATGCGGCCTTCGACGACTCGCTCTGGACGATCGGCGCCTCGGGAATCGGTTACGGCGACGGCGACGACACGACCGTGCTCGACGACATGGAGGACCTGTACTCGAGCGTCTACCTCCGCGCGACCTTCAACGCGACGGCTCAACAGGCCGGTCAGCTGACGCTGAACATCGATTACGACGACGCGTTCATCGCGTACCTCAACGGTCAGGAAGTCGTGCGTTCGGCAAGCATGGGCGGCGCGCCCGGCGACGTCCACGCGGCGAACGAGCTCGCGAACGGTCAGCGTGAGGCCGGTGCGGTGGAGGACTACGCGATTTCGGCCGACGCGGTCAATGTCGGCTCGAACACGCTCGCGATCGTCGGCTTCAACGCGACGCTCGGCAGCTCGGACTTGTCGCTCCTTCCGAAGATCTCGGTCGGAGGCGTCCGCTGTCCGGACGCAGGCGATATCACGTGTGAGCGCACGGCCGAAGGTGGGGTGATCTCTTGGGTCAACCACCCGGCAGGATCCTACGACGAGATTTCCGTCACTCGTGACGGCGTGCCGATCGCCGGCTCTCCGTTCGCTGGCGATACCGAGAGCGTCACGGACCCGACTCCTGGCGATGCGTCGGACGAGGTTCCGGTCGTCTACGAGGTCATCCACTCGAGTGGCGCCGATACCTGCGACTCGCTCACCAGTG
>CAYZGY010000063.1:8259-8727 GCA_964478085.1 uncultured Planctomycetia bacterium | reverse complement strand
GGGCCTGCGACATGAGCTGCCCGGGCAACGACTGCAACATGACCTGCTCCGGCACGGGGGCGTGCCAGCTCACGGCCTGCACCGGGGACTGCGACCTGACGTGTTCGAACATCGGCACCTGCAGCCAGACCTGCGACTCGCTCACCTGTGAGCTCACGGACAACGCCGTCGTTCTTTGCGAAGTAGGCGACGAGTGGAGCTACTTCAAGGGCACCGAGGAGCCTTCGCCGGACGGCGACGGGCTCGCGACCGCCGATTGGGCGGCCGTCAACTTCGACGACGGTGCTTGGCCCGTCGGCGCGTCGGGCTTCGGTTACGGCGATGGCGACGATACCACCGATCTCGACGACATGGTTCCCGTCGCCGACGATCCGGACACGCCGGACGTCGACGAGTCGAACCCTGGCTACTCGACGGTCTACGTGCGCAAGGACTTCGACGTGATCGACCTCGCGGACGTCACGGGCC
>CAYZGY010000063.1:6339-8249 GCA_964478085.1 uncultured Planctomycetia bacterium | reverse complement strand
CGCGCTCCGCATCAACTACGACGACGGCTTCGTCGCCTACTTCAACGGCGTCGAGTTCGCCCGCAGCAACGTCCCGGCCGACGAGGTCGTGACCTTCGACTCGCTCGCGAACGCGAACCACGAAGCTGGCACCGCCGAGACCTACCTCGTTCCGTCCGGCGAGGTCGTCGAGGGGACGAACGTCATCGCGGTTCAGGGGCTCAACACGTCGTTCACGAGCTCCGACTTCTCGCTCATCCCCGAGCTCGTCGTCGGAGTCGATATTCCGCTGAACGGTGTCGCGTGTGTCGCCGATGACGTCGACGGAAGCGTGACGATCAGCTGGAACGCGAGCTCGCACGACTCCTACGAGGTGACCCGCAACGGCGTCGCGATCGCGGGATCGCCGTTCGGTGCCGGGACGACTCAGGTCGTCGATTCGACGCCGGAGCAGGCGGACAACCTCTACGCGGTCACCGGTATCTCGGGCGAAAACGCTTCCGATCCGGTCGAGTGCACCGTCGATTGCGACGAGCTCTTCCCCGACGTCCTCACTTGCACGCTCAGCCTCGCTGACGACGGCAAGGGCGGCCAAGTCACGCGGGCGGACCTCACCTGGACCATCGATCCTCCGGGCACGGCGATCATCGACGTGCGTCGTGAGAACCTCGTCGTCGAGTCGCTCCCGGCGGGCTCGTCGGAGTACGCCGACCCGAACGTCGAGGCCTTCGGTCCCGAGGACGACGTCGACTACGACGTCCAGTTCCTCAACGCCGACGGCGATATCATCTGCGAGCTCAGCTGCTCGGGCATCTCGCTCTGCCCCGAGAACCTGGTCTGCGTCCCGAGTGGCGCGTCCGTCGAGCTCACTTGGGAGAACGTCGTCAAGGAGTGGGTCTCCTACACGATCTCGCGTGACGGCGAGATCATCGCCGCCGATGTCCCGGGTGACGCGACGAGCTACACGGACGACACGGCGGACCTCCTTCCGGGCGTCTCGGCGGAGTACACGCTGACGCCGGTCGCCCCGGCAGGCGAAGAAGCTGTCTGCGACGTCACCTGCACGGCCGTCAAGTCCATCCCGGAGCTCGCGAAGTACACCGCACCGAACGGTGGCTGGGACTACAGCATCGATTTCGGTCCCGGTGACGATCAGTACAACCCGAACACGCTTCAGACCGGAAACCTCGACGGTGACTGGATCCGCGCTGCCGACGACATGTGGGACGGCTCGGCTCCGCTCGACGTCGGTGCGGCTCCGGACGGTGATCGTCCGGGCGGTATCGGTGTCGAGAGCCTCGCGGGTGGTTTGGGAGAGTGTGGCGACGGCGCGAGCGTACTGCGTATCCTCGATCCGGGTAACCCGGGCGATCCGGGTGGCAGCCTCGCGGCCGAGCACCCCGACGCCTACAACGCGCCGGACAACTCGCGCTTCGCGCTCGGATACGCGACGGGTGTCGCGGACCGCAACCTCCTGCGCGACGGCGTCACGATCGCGGGTCGCTTCCGCATCAACCCGGACGCTCCCGAGTACCTCAACGCGACGGCGAACGGTGACGGCTCGCCGATCACGGCCGGTCTCGGCCAGCTGGGCATCCACTTCGCCGACGACGGCACGCTCGGGACCGGAGGTGCTCCGGCGAGTCTCAGCGTCAACCTCAACTCGGGCGACGTCATGCAGATGAGCACGGCGCCACTCGAGACGATGGATGGCACGTCGGCGACGATCTTCCGCAGCTTCTGGGTGACGATCGAGGATCCCGAAGACGACGACACCTACGACGTCACGTTCTACATCAACGGAAACGACACGCCCTTCGTGCTCTTCGGTTCCGTTCAGAACGTCGCGCTGCAGGCGGCGACCTTCGACTTCGGTGCAGGCGTCGGCAACTTCCTCGTCATCTCGATGCCGTCGGAAGGAAACGACGGCG
>CAYZGY010000063.1:5815-6329 GCA_964478085.1 uncultured Planctomycetia bacterium | reverse complement strand
GTGGTTGGTGTTGGGGGCGGGGGGGGGCAACTGCCGCGTCATCTGGCGGCGGGGGGAAGCAACCGCCGGCGACGTCCAGGTCGACTGGTTCGCGTACAAGGAAGGTGTCCACCTTCCGAGCACGATGGAGTGCGAGCCGTGTGAGAACAACGCTCCGTCGGCCGATATCGCGGTGACGCCCGGAACGACGGTCGAGCTCGTCGATGCGTCTGTCGACGTCACGCTGGACGGCTCGGGCTCCGACGACGGCGACGGTGGTGCGCAGGGTCTCGTCTACTCGTGGACGAAGATCAGCGGCCCCGGCGGCGACTCGATCGCGGACGACGCGGCGGAGTCGACGACGGTCACCTTCACCGCGGCGGGTGTCTACACGTACCGTCTCGCGGTCAACGATCGTCAGGACTGCAACTTCAACGACACCGCGTTCGTCACGGTCACGGTCGAGTCCGCGTGCGACAATGCGGTGCCGAATGCTGTCATCTTATCTCGTCCGGGGACGTCGGTCGATCTCGAC
>CAYZGY010000063.1:232-5805 GCA_964478085.1 uncultured Planctomycetia bacterium | reverse complement strand
GGAAGTGATTCCGACGACGGCGACGGCGGCGCGCAGGGTCTGACCTACGCGTGGGCGAAGACCTCGGGCCCGGCCGGCGACTCGATCAACTCGCCGAACGGCGACTCGACGATCGTTCAGTTCACCGCGGCCGGATCGTACGTCTTCGAGGTCGTGGTCGACGACGGTCAGGACTGCAACAACACCGATTCGGCCCGCATCACGATCACGGTCAACGACGCGGCGTGCCCGAACACGACGCCGACGGCGTCGGCCGTCCCGCCCCCCCACACCCGCACAATAAAGGCGGGGCAGGCCCCCTTGACGCGCGACCGGTCGGGGTCGGACGCCGGTGACGGTGGTGCGCAAGGCCTCAGCTACTCGTGGACGAAGACGAGTGGCCCGGCCGGCGAGACCATCGAGACGCCGTCCGCGGACATGACGAACGTCGTGTTCACGAACGCCGGCGACTACGAGTTCCAGCTCATGGTCGACGACGGTGAGAACTGCAACAACACAGCAGTCGCCACGGTCAACGTGACGGTCAATCCGGAGATCGGCGACGAGCCTCAGTTTATCCGTGGTGACGGTGACAACTCGGGTAGTCTCGCGCTGACCGACGGTATCAAGGTGTTCAACTACCTCTTCACCGGCGTCGGTGGCGAGCCCACCTGCTTCGACGCCCTCGATTCGAACGACAGTGGTGATATCAACCTGACGGACGGTATCAACATCCTGAACGTTCTGTTCCTGGGTATCGGAAATATCGCCGCGCCGGCCGGTGCCTGCGGAATAGATCCGACTCCGGACACCTTGCCGGCGTGCGTCGACGGAGGTTGCCCCTGAGCCGATAGACGTTTTCGTCTGACGATTTCTCTGAGAATCGCCTGACGACCACGGCGGAAGCCGGAGGGATTCGCTCGAAGGAGCGGGTCCCTCCGGCTTTTTTTTCGCGCTCCCGGGCGACCTGCTACACTATCGGGACGTCCTCTCCGTCTGTCGCGGAGAGGCGGGGTAACCCGTCCAAGGCCCGAATCTTCGATGTCACGCGTCGCGCTCGTCTCGTTCCCTCTCGCCGTGGTCGCGCTCTGCGCTGCCTCCGGGCGCGGAGCGGCGTGGGCGCAGGCGGCTTGGGGGCCGGGCGAGAACGGGATTATCTTCAGCGAGGTGCACTACCACCCGCCCGGTGACGTAGCCGACGAAGAGTTCGTCGAGATTCACAACGGCGGCCTTCGCTGGGTCGACGTCGGGGGCTGGACGATCTCCGCGGGAATCGAGTTCCAGTTTCCGGCTCGCACGGTCCTGGCTCCGGGCGAGTCGCTCGCGGTCGCGCGAAACGCGGCGGTCCTGCGCGCGCGGAGCGGATCGGACGGTGCGCGGATCATCGGGAACTTCTCGGGGCGGCTCGGCAACGCGGGGGAGCGTCTGATCCTCAAGAATCGAACGGGACGGACGATCTCGTTCCTCCACTACCGCGACGGTCGCGGCTATCGCGGCGGGCTCTGGCCGCGTGGCCCGGACGGCCGCGGCGGCAGCCTCGAGCTCATCGAGGCGCACGCGGAGTGGGAGCATCCCTGGCGATGGGACACGAGCCGCGCTGTCGGAGGGACACCGGGCGCGACGAACTCCGTGGCGCGAGACAGCTCCCTCGCGTCGAGCTCCTCCACGAAGAGATCGTCGAGGAAGCGCTCGACGAAGACCAGCTCCTCCGAAGGGCGATTGCGCATCAACGAGGTCTGCTGGGCCGAGGGCGAGTCGTTCATCGAGATCGTCAACTCGGGTGGCGCCAGCGCATCGCTCGACGGAGTCGTGATCACGACGAAGCACCTCGCGATCGACTCGGCCACGAAGGCGGCACGTCTCAAGGGTTCGCTCGGTGCGGGCAAGCTCGCGCGGGCGCGCGGGGCCGAGGTCGACGCTCTGCTCGCGACGCTCCGCTCTGCCCTCGAAAGCAGCGAGGGCAGTGGCAAGAAGGACAAGAAGAAGAGCACGCCACGGGTCTACCTCTTCGCGCGCGGACGGATGCTTCTCGATGCGATCGAGGCGCGCCGGGTGCCAGAGGGAGCGAGCCTCGGCCGAGTTCCCGACGGCGGCCGTGATCTGATCACGTTTCCGACGCCTTCCGGCGGCAAGTCGAACCGCTCGCCGTCGACCGGCGAAGTCGTGATCAACGAGATTCTCTACAGCAGCTCTGATTCGGATAGCTCCGATGAGTTCATCGAGCTCCACAATCCGTCGAAGAAAGCGGTCTCCCTTTCGGGCTGGGAGATCGACGACGCGGTCACCTTCGAGTTTCCCGCAGGCGCCGAGATTCCCCGCGGCGGTTTCGTCGTCGTCGCGAAGGATCCTGCCGTCGCCAAGGCGGTCGGTCTCGGTGTCCCGCAAGACGTCAAGATCTTCGGGCCCTTCAAGGGCAGGCTCGCGAACAAGACCGAGCGTATCGTCTTGCGCAACGCGTGGGGCACGACGATCGATGAGGTGCGCTACGCGGATCGCGCGCCTTGGCCCTCGGATGCCGACGGTCGTGCTCTCTCGATCGAGCTCCTGCATCCCGGCGTCGACAATCGGTTCGGCCTCGCGTGGGCTCGCGGTGGGCCGGGTGGCACGCCGGGCTCGCGCAATCGGCGATACGATCCGTCGTTCTCGCCGCAAGTCGTCGACGTCTGGCACGAGCCGGCCGCGCCGCTTCCTGGCGATACCGTGACGATCCACGCGACCGTACTTTCCCCCAAGCGAATCAGCGACGTCCGAGTCGCGATCTACCGAGAGGGCAGCTCCTCGCGCGCATCGCCGAAGCGGATGAGTGACAAGGGAACGCTCGGGGACGGAGCCGCGAAAGACGGTCACTTCGCTGTCGAGGTGAAGATGCCGACGCGCGTGTCGCGCGCTGTACTTCTCGAGTATCGTTTTTCCGTCCGAGTCTCGGGAGGACGCTCACGAACGTATCCCGAGGGTGCGCGAGGGTACCTGCTGCGCGTCGAGCCCGAGCGTGATCGGGTCGCGAGCATCCCGAATTACCAGATCCTGATGATCGCGCGCGACGCCGACCGCTTTGCCAAGCAGGGGCGTTCCGCCGAGGATCTGTATCAGTGCACCTTTATCGCGTCGATCGACGGGCCGGGGACGCGTCGAACGCGCGGCCGCGTGCGTCATGGCTGCACGGTTCGCCTGCGAGGAAACAACTCGCGACGTCCGCCGGACGGTCGGATGAGCTACCGCCTGCGTCTTCCCGGCGGCGAGTACTTCGACGGTCGCGACCGTCTGATCCTCAACGCCTTCGACGCCTTTCGACAAAAGGCAGGCGGCGATTTCATGAAGCAAGCGGGTCTTCCCGCACCTCGCACGTCAAACATTCGCATCTCGATTCCAGGGCAAGAGGACGACCGCTACGTCGACGTCGAGGTGGTCGACTCGAACTACCTCGTGCATCGATTCGGGTCGGACGATGGCGAGCTCTTCCGCGGCAAGAGAGGTCGGCCCTTCGGCGCTGATTTTTCCTTCCACGGTCGCGACAATATCGACCAGTACCTGGCCGTCTATCTACGTGTGAACAAGACGAAGAGCCGTGATCTCGACGCGCTCTTCGACCTGCTCGAGGCGCTCGAGGAGGGACCGCCGAAGGTTTACTACGAGCGGGTCTCGAAGCTGGTCGACATCGATGAGTGGGCGACGTACTTCGCCGCGAACAACCTGCTCGGAAACACCGAGGGCGGTTTGAGCGTCTCGGACGCGGACGACTTCTTCGTCGGGCGTCGTGCCGAAGACGGCAAGTGGGTCCTGATCCCTTGGGACCACGACTCGACCTTCGGCGATCCGCGCCAGAAGCTGTTTCGGCCATCCTTGCCGGCTCTCAAGCGCTTCCTCGCGCATCCGAAGATCGCGCCGGTCTACCAGCGGCGCATTCACGAGCTCGTCGATGGGCCGCTCAGCGGGACGGAGTTTTCGCTCGAGGGCATCCGCCTTTCGCGGACTTACCACGCGCAGCAGCTCGATGTGCTGGCGAGGTTCGCGCGTGAGCGGCAGGTGCGTGTGCGGGAACAAGTGCTCGAGTGGCCGAACGCGGGGCTGCTCAATCCGCAGGACGACGAGTCGAGTTCGGGGACGGAGTCGGTCGGCGTCGGAGTCGGAGTCGGCCGGAGCGCGACGAGGTCGATCGGCTTCGGCTCTCGGCTCTTCACGCCGCGTACGAGAGGCGCGATTCCGATCTGGGGACTCGCCGAGCC
Source organism: uncultured Planctomycetia bacterium (assembly GCA_964478085.1). GTDB lineage: Bacteria > Planctomycetota > UBA8108 > UBA8108 > UBA8108 > CAYMLL01. The sequence continues at coordinate 1,603 of CAYZGY010000063.1, read as the reverse complement.
CGGAATCACCTTCGGTGTGAGCGTCAACGGGAAGCCGGCACGCTACGAGGCGACGCGTGGAGAGTGGTTCGCGTCCGTCTCGCTCGACGCGAATCCGACGTCCGTGCACATCAGCATCCTCGACGCGTTCGGGGACGCGCTGCGGACGAACGTCGTCATGATTCACCCCGGTGCGCGGCCTGTCGCCGTCCCCGATTCCCTGACGGGGCGCACGACGTGGACCGCACGTGACGGCCCCTACCTCCTCCAGGGAAACGTCGCCGTCGCTGGGGGCTCCGTGCTGAGGATCGAGCCGGGAACCGAGATCATCTGCGCTGCAGACGCGAGCCTCGAGGTGCGCGGTCGACTCGAGGTCGTCGGGGAGAAGACGAATCCCGTCGCATTCCGCATGGCGAATTGGCGGCGCCCTTGGCGAGGCATCCGATTCCCGTCGTCCGGTGGAGTTTCGCGTGCCAAGGAGCACGTGCTCTCGTTCTGCCGCTTCGAGGGCGGAGAAGGAGTGCGGGAGACGCAGCCTCTTCGTTCGGGCGAGAAGGCGCCGCCACGAACGATCGACGATCCGAAGCCGTTTCTGCGCGTCGGTGGCGTTCAGCTCACCGTCGACGGTTGCGTCCTGCGCGGAATTCGAGGCCACGCGATCGTCGTCGACGGTGGGGGGCTTCGAATGCGCGACTCGGTGATCACCGACAGTCGACACGGGATTCTCGCGCTCGCGGGAAGCGTGGAGGTCCAGGGGTCGACGTTCCGCAACATCTCGGGGCGCGGGGTCGACCTGCGCCGATTGCGCAAGCGTGACTCGAAGATCTCTCGTTCGTTCTTCCGCCACGTGCAGGCAGAGGCCGTCTGCGTCGACGGCAGCGAGATCGAGCTCGAGGACGTGGTCGTCTCGGGATCTCGCGCGGCCCTCGTCGCACGTGCTGGAGGCAAGGTGATCGCGCACGGATTGACCACCGCCGAGTGTGGTGTCGGCGTGCTCGTCGATTCGTCGCCCTTCGGTGACCCCGCGCCGTCACCGGCGGGCTCGCAAGGAGCGAACGGGCCGACACGTCTCCGCGCTCCGCGATCCTCGTCGGTGCGAGTCGACGCGTCGGTCCTCTGGCCGTGCGCGCAAGCGATCGTCGCGAGTCGGAGCGCACGCGTCGAGGTTTCGGACAGTGTCATCGAGGACCGCGTCCAGCGCGGAGGCGGGAGTGGCGTCAAGGTGCGCGGCGCGCGCACGGGGCCCGTCGAGTTCCGGGATCCGATCCACGGCGACTTCCGTGCGCGCAGCACGCCGTAGGTACGACGTAGGTACGACGTAGGTACGACGTAGGTACGACGTAGGTGCGCCGCGGGCACGACGAGAGCCCCGACCCTACCACCATCCGAGTC
>CAYZGY010000063.1:0-222 GCA_964478085.1 uncultured Planctomycetia bacterium | reverse complement strand
CCCCCCCCGGCCCCCCCCCCCCCCCCCCCCCCCCCGCCCCCTCCTCCCCCCCCCCCCCCGGGGCCCCGCGGGGCCCCCGCGGAGATCGAGTCACGTGGCGTGTCGCCACGTCGTGACGTCATCTCGACATCCGTCGACCATCGACACCAGAATCGCCCTCCGCCTCCCGCTCATGCGCCTCCAGCTCATGGGCCTCCCGCTCATGGGCCTCCCGCTCATGGG
>CAYZGY010000062.1:1853-17079 GCA_964478085.1 uncultured Planctomycetia bacterium | reverse complement strand
CGAAGCGAAGCGAAGATCGAGAGGGGGCTTCCCGAAAGCCCCCTGAAAAAACGCGTCCAACGCCCCTCAAATATCCTCGTCAATACTGTCGCCGCCCCCGCCGGTCTCCCCACCGCCGGCCGAACCCTTCAAGGAGCTCTCGAGATCCTTGATCTCCTTCTCCATCTCCGGCGGGAGAACCAGCTTCTTCTTCGAGATCTCCTTGCGGAGATTCTGAACCATCGCGAGAGCGCGTGCGGGATCGGTGATCTCCTGATCACGCGCATCGGCGAGCGCCTGTCGGATGAGACCGCGCTGACGCGAGTCGATCTCGTTCGTCGGCGGTGCGCCCGCTCCGGCGTCACCGGCACCGGTTCCGCCCTCGTTCGAGCCGCCGGTACTCGAGCCACCGGTACTCGAGGCTCCGGTGCCCGAATTGCCACCGCCGCCCGTCGACGAGCCCGAGTCCTTGTCTGACGAGGCGACCTCGCCATCGTCCGTCACGGTCGGGGTCTTGTCCGGACCGACGAAGAACTTCACGACGAGGAAGAGCAGGATTCCGAGGAACGCGATACCGAAGACGATTCCCATCCAGAGCGTCTGAGGATCGACCTTCTTCTTGCGAGGCTCACGCTCTTGGGCACCGGGCAAGCGACCGCGTCGACCGCGCGCCCGCGTGCCGCCCCTGGCACGCTCCGCGCCTCCCGGAGGGCCCGCGGCAACGCCGCCCGCGGGCGGACCGCCTATGCGACGATTGACGGCTTCGTAAATCGTCTGCACCTCCTGACGGTGCAAGATGTTGTATTTGGAGAAGATCGCCCCGATCTGCGGTCGCCGGCCGCTCTCCTGCTCGCGCTTGTTCACGAGCGCCAGGCACTTCTTGGCCTGTTCCTCACTGACCATGCCGTTGGCGACGGCAATCTTGCAGAACATCATATCGTGCTGGCGACTCATGACGATTCCTGGAGCTCTTCCTATACCGATTTCCGGTGATTCGAGACCTTCGCCGCCCCGCCCGCAGACGGAGACTCCGGGGGCTGCACGAAGTGGTTTTGCTATCTTGGGCTGGAGAAAGGCCCTGTCAATCTTAGGTGCTGCTGGAAATACGGTCAAGCAAGGGAGATGGACGGGTTTCGACGAACCATCCGCGGGGGGTGGCGGAGCCCGGGAATCCCGCTAAGATGTGGCTCACACACGCGATAGAAAGATGAGCGAAACAGCGATATTCAACGTCGTCGTCGGCACGGCAGGTCACATCGATCATGGCAAGAGCAGCATGGTCCAGCACCTCACGGGTGTCGACCCGGACCGCCTGCCCGAAGAGAAAAACCGCGGGCTGACGATCGACCTCGGGTTCGCCCCTCTCACCCTCCAGAACGGCCTGCGCATCGGTCTCGTTGACGTGCCCGGGCACGAACGGCTGATCAAGAACATGGTCGCGGGAGCGACGGGCATCGACCTCGTCCTGCTCGTCGTCGCGGCGGACGACAGCGTCATGCCACAGACGCGCGAGCACCTGACGATCATGCAGATCCTCGGTCTCGAGCACGGCATCGTCGTCGTCTCGAAGATCGATCTCATCGAGGAGGAGATGCTCGAGCTCGTGCGCGACGACATCTCGGAGTCTCTCAAGGGCACCTTCCTCGAGAACGCGCCGATGTGCGAGATCTCATCGCAGACGGGCGAAGGCTTCGACAAGCTCATCGAGACGCTGCATTCGGAGATCGAGAAAGTCGAGCCGCGTGAGGAGAGCGGACTCTTTCGCATGCCCGTCCAGCGCGTCTTCTCCCCGAAGGGATTCGGCACGGTCGTCACGGGAATCCCGATTTCGGGAAACGTCGGACTCGGGGACACGCTCGAGATCTCGCCGCTCGGCCAGAAAGGTCGCGTCCGCGGCATCCAAGCGTACAAGGAGACCACCGACCGCGCGCGCGCCGGCCATTCGACCGCAATCAACATTTCCGACATCGACTATCGCGAAGTGCATCGCGGCATGGTCGTCTCCGAGCCGGGCTACCTCACGGGCGCGAAGATGTTCGAGGCCCGCCTGCGCTACTTGCCCGACAATCACCGACCGCTCCTCCATCAGACGGAAATCCGGCTCCACGTCGGCACGGCCGAAGTGCTCGGCAAGGTTTTCCTCCTCGAGGGAAAGAAGCTCGACCCGGGCGAAGAAGCGTTCGTTCAGTTTCGACTCGTCGAGCCCATCGTCGCGCTACCGGGTGACCGATACGTCCTGCGACTCCACTCGCCGATGTGGACGATCGGCGGAGGCGAGATTCTCGACCGCTCGACGCACCGTCTCAAGTCCGGCAAGGGATATGTCGTCGACTCGCTACGCAGCAAGCAGGAGGTCGTCGGAGATTCGGAAGGATCGCTGCTCCATCATCTCGCCTCGGCGCCGGCGGGAACGCTCAACGAGAAGGACCTCTCGCTTCAAAGCGGACTGCCGCTCGGCGAGACACGCGAGCTCGTTCAGAAGCTCGTCGAAGACGGAAAGATCGTGCCGGCGAGCCGATCCGGTCTCCTCATCGCGAAGGACCGCCTCGAGTCGGGCCGCGACGACGTTCGGAACGCCGCCGAGAACTTCTTTCAGAAGCACCCGCGAAGACTTCTCTTCGACAAGTCGCAGCTGAGGCAAAGGCTCGACTGCCACGACGTTTTTCTCGAAGATCTTCTCGCGAAGCTCGTCGAGTCAGGAGACGTCGAATCTGTGGAAGCGGGACGGGTACGCTTTCGTGACTTCGGCCCGAGACTCTCGCGCGACGACGAAGCGGCCCTCGAGGAGATCGGCACGCGGCTACGCGACGGAAAGTTCGGCCCGCCGACACCGCCCGAGATCGCCTCCGAGAGAGGTTGGAACGAGAGCGACACGATCGAGCTCTACGACCTCCTCGACGAGCGCGGAGACGCGCAGAAGGTATCGGACGGAATCTACTTTCATGCCGATGCGATGGAAGAGGCACGAGGCCTTCTCCGCAGCTACCTCGAAGAGAACGGCGAGATGACCGCGGCGGAAGCGAAGAACGTGCTCGGCTCGACGCGAAAGTACATGATTCCGCTTCTCGAGCAACTCGACCGCGAAGGCTTCACCGCGAGACGGGGCGACGCGCGCGTGCTCGCAAGAAACTGACGAACCGGCGAACCGACGAACCGACGAACCGGCCGGAAACGAACAACGGAGTCCCTCATGGCGAAGCTCACGACGACATCGGCGCTCTTCCTCTTCACGGCGCTCACGCTCCTCTCCGGTCGAGCGATCGCCGAGGACTGGCCGCGTTGGCTCGGCCCGGATTACGACGGATCGTCGAAGGAGACCGGTTGGCTCAAGAAGTGGCCGAAGGAAGGCCCTCCCGTTCTCTGGCGTCAGAAGATCGGGAGTGGCTACAGTGGCATCGTCGTCAAGGACGGTCGGCTGATTCTCTTCCATCGCAAGGCAAGCGAGAACTACATCGACTGCCTCGAGGCGACCACGGGAAAGCGCAAGTGGCGCCACGACTACAGTACCGACTACTCCGATCTCTACGGCTACTCGAGTGGTCCGCGCTGCGCGCCGGAGATCTACGACGGACGAGTCTACACGCTCGGCCCGAAGGGTCGCCTTCTATGTCTCGACTTCGAGTCAGGCAATCAGCAGTGGCGCATCGACATACGCGACAAGTACCAGATCCCACGCAATTTCTTCGGAGTCGGCGCGACGCCGCTCATCGAGAACGGCGTGATCTACTGCCACGTCGGCGGAACGCAATTCGTTCCGGGACGGCGAGTCCAGGACGGATTCGCCTTCGCGTTCGACGCGAAGACGGGAAAGGAGATTTGGAAGACGCAGATCGACGGTGGCTCGTACGCCTCGCAGACGCTCGCGAAAATCGACGGCGTCGACCATCTCTTCGTCTTCCACCGCGGCGGACTTTCGGACCTCGATCCGAAGACAGGCAAGGAGCGTTGGAAGTACCCATGGCACGCGCGTTTTCGTGACTCGGTCAACGGAGCGACTCCGTTCGTCAAAGACGACATCCTCTTTTTCTCGGCGACCTACCGCACCGGAAGCGTCTGCCTACGCATCAAGAAAGACTCGTACGAGGAGCTCTGGAAGGACGACTTGACGAAGCGAGGGCGCATTCTCGACATCCACTGGACGCCCCCGAACTACCTCGACGGGCACCTCTACGCGTTTAGCGGAAGAAACGAACCCGACGCGGTGTTCAAGTGTGTCGAGCTCGAGACGGGCAAGGTGAAGTGGGAGTGGGAGAGCTACCTCTTGCGCGGATCGATGATCTACTCGGACGGCCACTTCATCGCGCTCGGCGAATGGGGCGACCTCGCGCTCCTGAAGCTCAGCCCCGACGGCCACAAGGAGCTCGCGCGAATGCGTGGCGTGCTGCAACGCCCCGCGTGGACCGTGCCGACGCTCGCGAACGGACTTCTCTACCTGCGCGACGAGCACGATCTGATTTGCTTCGATCTGCGGGTGAAGCGCGGGAAGAAAGAGTAGCTCGCTCCGCGCCTGCCCTGACGCAACAAACCACGAGTCTTCAATGGCTCAGCAGTTTTGAAGGAGCTCGGAACACCCGAGCGCCACGTCCTCGGCTCGAGAGCTCCAGCCGCAGTCGGGATAGGGCTCGGCCGGCGGCGGTCCGCCGAAGAAGAGGTGCTGGAGGAGGTAGATGGCATCGGTCACGGCCGAGGTGAGGCTGCCGTCGCCGTCGAGATCACATGCTGCGGGGCAGGGAAACTCCACGTTGCCGAGGAACACGCCGCGCAGTAGGTACACGGCGTCGGTGACGCTTCCGGCGACGACGCCATCGCCGTTGCAGTCGCCTCGGAGAACCTCGAAGCCGGGAGCTTCGGGAAAGGGGAGCTCCCAGATGCGTCCCCCACCGGAGTGCTCGAGGACGAAGAGTCGCCGCCCGACCAAAACCGAATCGACGGGAAGGCCGTCGAAGCTGCCGGCGATGCGGTGAGAGCGAACGAGGTAGCCGTCTTCGTCGCGATCGAACTCGAGGTGGAGAAGGTCGGATCCGGGATCGCCTTCGAAGGGGCCGCGTCCAAGGTCGTCGGGTCCTCGGTGTGCGAGTACGAAAGCGTCGCCACGGAACTCTCCTCCGAGTCGTTCGGTGACATCGAACACCAGCCCGACGGGAGAGCGGTGTCCGGTGAAGGTGCTCAGCGTTTCGCCCGAATCGCTCGCGTCGACGATCTCTCCGCTGATCGGGTCGCGGTACTTGTCGGCGTGTGGGCCGAGGTTGCGGACGGGATCCGTGAACACGACGCCTTCGGGTGGATCGGGGTAACGCAGATCTCTCGTGAACGTCGCACCGCAGGCCGAGTTCACGAGCACGTCGAGCTCCGGGACGCAGCAGGAGTCGACGAGGCTCGATCGCTGCGCTACTCGTCGAGCTCGAACCCGACGCGGAACTCCTCGTCGCCGGCGCTGCCCTCCTTGCCATCTTCGACAGCGCTCGTGTCGACGTACTCGATCGAGGTCGCGAGAGTCTCACCCGTGACGTACTCCTCGTGCTCCTGCACCGCAGCTCGGAGAGTCTCGCTCGAACCGACGGTCAGCTTGATACGAGCTTCGTAGGCGAGGCCACGTTCACCGCGTAGCGAATTGACCGCCGCGACGACCTCACGAGCCCACCATTCGCGCGTGAGCTCCTCGGTGACCGAGGTGTCGAGGATCAACACCATGCCACGACTCGAGCGAGCGGCGTAGCCTTCCTTCGGCGTCAGATCGACCTCGATCTCCTCCGCGCTGAGCTCGATGGTCTCGCCCTCGACGTCGACCTCGCAGCTCCCCTTCGCGTCGAGCGACGCACGCAGAGCCGCCGCATCGGCGTTCGCGAGAGCGCCCTTGAGCTTCTGGATCTTCGCGCCGAGTCGCGGACCGATCTTGCGGAAGTTGGGTTTGAGGACGTAGTCGACGTACTCGTCGGCCTGCTTCGTCACCTTCACCGTCTTGACATTGAGCTCTTCCTCGACGAGCGGGATGAGATCGGCGACGTCATCGGCGAGCTGCTCGTCCGCGAGAACGGCGATCGCCTCGGGGAGCGGCTGACGAACGCGACGCTTCGCCTCGACGCGCGCAGCACGACCGAGCTCGACGAGCTCACGCGCAGCATTCATGCGCTTCGAGAGCGCCTCGTCGAGCAGTGCCTCGTTCGGCGTCGGATAGTCGCAGAGGTGCACACTCTCCTTTTGAGGGGCGCCCCACGGACCCGCGACGAGATTGCGGTAGAGCACCTCCGAGAAGAACGGCACGAACGGCGCGGCGAGACGCGAAAACGTCACGAGACATTCGTAGAGCGTCCAGTACGCGTCGAGCTTGTCCTCGGTCATGCCCGAGCCCCAAAAGCGGGCGCGGCTGCGGCGGACGTACCAGTTCGAGAGGTTGTCGACGAAATCGAAGAGAGCACGCGAGGCGCCGAGGATGTCGTACGCGTCGAGCGCCGCGCAGGACGTGCGCGACGTCGCCTGGAGCTCCGAGAGCATCCAGCGATCCATCTCGCTGCGGTCAGAGACCGGGCGGTAGCCTTCGCCCTTCGCCAGCGTTTCCGAGTCGATGTCACTCGCACCTTCGTTCCCTGCGGCCGGGTTGAACCCGTCGATATTCGCGTAGATCACGAAGAAACTGTAGACGTTCTGCAGGCGGATCAGGAAGTCCTTCTTCGCCTCGCCGACTCGCGGGATGCCGTAGCGCGCATTCGTCCACGGGTGACCCTGACTGTAGAAGTACCAGCGAATCGCGTCGGCGCCTTGCGTGTCGAAAGCCTCCTTCGGCGAGGTGTAGTTGCCGAGACTCTTCGATTCCTTGATGCCGTTCTTGTCGCAGACGTGACCAAGGACGATACACGCCTCGTAGGGATGCGGCCCCTCGTGCTCCAGGTGGAGCATCGTGCTCTCGGCGAGGAGCGAGTAAAACCAGCCGCGCGTCTGATCGATCGCTTCGGAGATGAAGTTCGCGGGAAAGGCCTCGGCGAACCTCTCCTTCGAGCCTTCGACGTGCGGGTAGCCCCACTGCGCGTAGGGCATCGCGCCCGAGTCGTACCAGCAGTCGATGACCTCCGTGACGCGACGCATGCGCGACGAAGAGTCTTTCGGCGACTCGTACGTGATCTCGTCGATGTACGGCTTGTGCACCTTGAGGTGGTCGGAGAGCTCGGGCTCCTTTTCCTTGGCGTTCTCCCAGACCTCTTGACCCGAGACGCCGAGCTTCGCGAGGAGCTCCTCGTAGCTGCCGATCGCCTCGAGGTGCCCCGTATTTTCGCAGCGCCAAACAGGCAGCGGCGTGCCCCAGTAACGCTCGCGCGAGAGCGCCCAGTCGACGTTTCCCTCGAGGAACTTCCCGAAGCGACCTTCCTTGATGTGCTCCGGCACCCAGTTCACCTGGTTCGAGCTCGCGAGCATCTGATCCTTGAAGCGACTCGTGCCGATGAACCACGCCGGACGAGCGAACTGGATCAGCGGGTCGTCCTTCGAGCGCGGGCAGAACGGGTAATCGTGCTTGTAGCGCTCTTCACGGAAGAGCTTTCCTTCGGCCTTGAGCTGTCGGATCAGTCCGCGGTCGGCGTCCTTGCAGAACTGTCCCGCGAACTCGCCGCAGTCCTCGGTCATGCGACCTTGGTCGTCGACGAGGAGCAGAAAGCCGATGCCATTCTCGCGCGCGACACGGTAGTCGTCCTCACCGAAGGCCGGCGCGATGTGAACGATTCCGGTTCCCGAGCCGTGCTCGGACGCAGCGTCGATCTCGACGAAGTCAGCAGCGACGATCTCGAAGGCCTTGTCGCCGTCCGGGTCGCGGAACGGAAAGAGCTGCTCGTACGAGCGGCCGACGAGCGTCGAACCGTCGAACGGCTCGGAGATCGAGTACTTCGGTCCCTCATCCGCCGGTGCTTCGCCCTCGTCGCCCTTCTTCTTCTTCTTTTTCTTCTTCTTGCCCTTCGGCGTGAAGATCTTCTCCGCGAGGTCGGCCGCGACGACGATGCGTTCGTCGCCTGAGCCATCCTCGAGCGGCACCTTCACCTCGACGTACTGCCCCTTCGCCTTCACGGCGAGCGCGACGTTCGAAGGCAGGGTCCATGGAGTCGTCGTCCACGCGAGATAGCTCAGCTGCGAATCGTTCGAGTCGCGGAAGCGCACGAAGACGCTCGGGTCCTCGACTTCACGATACCCTTCGCCGACTTCCGCCTGCGACAACGTCGTCCCGCCTTGCGGCCACCACCAGACGACCTTGCGGTCTTGGTAGAGCAGGCCCTTGTCGAAGAGCTCCTTGAGCGACCACCAGACACTCTCGACGTAGCTCTGATGAAACGTCACGTAGGCTTCGGAGAGATCGACCCAGAAGCCGATGCGCTCGGTCATCTCCTCCCACTCGCGCGTGTAGACGAAGACCGAGTTGACGCACTCCTTGATGAACTCTTCGACACCGTACTCGACGATGCCTTCCTTGCCCGTGATCTTGAGCTTCTTCTCGACCTCGATCTCGACGGGCAGCCCGTGCGTGTCCCATCCCGCCTTTCGCGGAACGCGATAACCGCGCATCGTCTTGTAGCGGGGGAAGAGGTCCTTGATCGTACGCGTCAGAACGTGCCCGTTGTGCGGCATCCCGTTCGCGGTCGGCGGACCTTCGTAGAACACGAAGGTATCGGCGCCTTCCCGCTGTGCGAGGCTCTTCTGGAAGATTCCGCTATCCTTCCAAAACGAGCGGATCTCGGCTTCGGCAGCGGGAAAATCAAAGCGTTCGGGGACCGGTTCGAATGCGGACATGGGCTCGCAAGTTCCGAGAATTCTGAACAGTGATCGGAAAACGGAAGCTTGAGAGTATATCGGCACACCGCAAGCCAGAGGAGAGGAGATTTCGCGGGTTTCATGGACCCCCGAAACGCGGAGAGGATCGACTCGCCGGACCACCGAGCGATCGACGCAGCTCTCCGTCTTTCTCGATAGTAGTAGCTCGCGAGACGATCTCCTTCGGGCGGGGTGAGCCGACATCTCCAACCTCGGATGTCGTGGCCGGCGTCGAAGTCGATCTCGAAGCCCGCTATTCGATACCCCGACGCGGGACCACCCTGCCAAACGCGCCGGAGAAAGCCGGCCGACTCGAGCTCCGAGAGCCCACTCGCGGCGCGTAGCCAGCGATTCTCGAAACTCATCGTCGCCTCGACGATATCCCGCCGAGAGCGAAGAGCGTCGTCGCGCATCTTCTTCGAATCTTGCCGGGCTCACCCATCGTCGCGCGAGCTCCGATAGCTCTCGAATTCCTTCGGCGTGTTGAGCTGCGTGAACACCTGCTCGAAACCCTCGACGTCGACCACCTCCACCTCATCGAGCTCCGCAAACTTGCGAAGGCTGCGCCGGTTCGCGTCGAGAGCTTCCGTGACGCGCGGAAGGAGGGATCGAGCGTAGAGCGCGAAAACGGGCTCGACGCTCGAGTCCGACCGTGGCACGAAGGCGGCGGACTCGCTCTGCTCGGCGCGACGCTCGAGAACGTCGATCAGATCACTGTCGATCACGGCGATATCGACCGCGACGAGAAAGGCGGTTTCTCCGGCGAGCGCGAGCAGCCCGGCCTCGAGACCCGCCAGCGGTCCGGCCTGCTCCGATCGCCGATCCGGAACGGCCACGAGCTCGCAGTCTCCGAGCCGGCGTTGCGCTCGCTCGATCTCGCTTGCGAGCTCTTCCGACGGACCCGTCGCCGCAACCGACACGAGCACGCGTCGATATCGCTCGGCAAGAGTCCGCACGGCACGGGCGAACATCGTCTCCCCTTCGATCTCGAGCAACGCCTTGTCCCGCCCCATACGCTCGCTTCTGCCACCGCAGAGGAGAATCGCTTCGTCGGGGACTCGGACGTGCGCGCCGGAAGTCATGGTCGTGAGCTACCGAGCCAAAAAGCCGGCCGCACCTCTCCCTCGGGTACCGGGCCACCTTCCGAGGGCAGCACGACGATCGCGTTCGACGTCGCGAGCGACGAGAGGAAGCTCGAGTCTTGCGAGCCGGGCTCGACGACGCGATAGCCGCCCGCGGGGTCGGGCTCGACGCGCGTCCGCAGAAGAAACACGCGGCCCGCCTTGTACGGATACTCGAACGGGAAGCGGACCTGAAACAGCTCCGGCAGGAGATCCCGCATGCCGCGCATCTTGCGAAGCGCTGGACGAACGAAGACCTCGAAGGAGATCACCGCAGCCGCCGGGTTCCCGGGCAACCCGAAGAACGGCTTGCCGCCGAAGAGTCCGAAGACTTGCGGCTTGCCCGGCCGCATGGCGACCTTGAAGACGAATCCGGGATCGGCCTCCTCGCGCACGATCTTCTGGACGAAGTCGAAGTCGCCCGCGCTCACGCCACCCGTCGAGACGAAGCCATCGACGCCCGCTGCGAGCCCTCGCTCGATCGTCTCGCGCAGCGCCTCGACCGTGTCGACGACGATGCCGAGATCGACGGGCTCCGCACCGGCTTCTCGAATGAGCGCAGCGACCGCGTGCGCGTTCGAGTTGCGAATCTTGCCGCCCGAAGGGGCCTCGGAAATGTCGACAAGCTCGTCGCCCGGCGAGAGGATGCCGATCTTCGGAACGCTCGTCACGTCGATCGTCGCGTGACCGAGCGCGCCCGCGATCGCGATCTGCGGAGAGCGGAGCTCACAGCCCGATTCGAGAGGTACCTCGTCCGGCTTGACGTCGCCGCCGGCTCGGCGAACGTTCTGCCCATCGCGCACGGGCTTCGTGAACGTCACCTTCGAGTCGGTGAACGTCGTCAGCTCGTGAGGCACGACCGCTTGCGCTTCGGGAGGCATCGGCGCGCCCGTCATGATGCGCATCGACGTTCCGGAGGCGAGCGGCGCGTCCGGTGCGTCGCCGGCTTGAATGCGCGCCGTCACCGAGAGCGTGATCGGGTTGTCTCCGCTCGCATCGGCGAGATCCTCGACACGCACCGCGTATCCGTCCATCGCGGAGTTGTCGAACGGCGGAAGAAGATCGCGCGAGACGACGTCCTGTCGGAGGACGCGTCCGTGCGAGTCCCGCAGGTCGAGAGTCTCGCTCGGAAGTGGCTCGACGTACGACAGAACCTGCTCGCGCACCTCGTCGAGCGGTCGGAGCTGGTGGCCCAGTTCTTGCATTTTCGTGGGTCGGGGCAGGGTAATTGGAAGAGAACCGATCAAGAGGTGAAGGGCGTCGGTAGCCCGAAACGACAGATGCCGCCAACTCGCGGCGACCCGCCGCGACACCAGATGGTATTCGACCCCCGCTTCCGGCGGGTGTCGAATACCATCTGGTTCAGTTGGGCGCTGACGCGTGGAGTGGGCGTTGAGCTTGGATTTGAGCTTGGATTTGAGCTTGGATTTGAGCTTGGATTCGTGGGGAGCGATGTGCGGTGTGCGGCCGACGATGGCAGAATACGTCGAAAATCCCCGTCGCTCGCTCCGACTGATGATTCGTGGACGTGGATTCCTGATGCTCAGAGCCGAAACATGCCAGAGCCACCATATGAACGGGAAACGCATTCTACGACAGACGATCGGCTTTCTGTTCTGGATCCTCGTCGGGATCTGGATCTTCCACGAGGCGACCTCGACCGCGAAATCCCAGCGCAGCCTCCTGACGAAGATACAGGACCATTTCACGCGCGAGAGTCGTGATATTCTCGTCGAATTCGAAGAGGAGGTGCTCCTCGAGCTCGGCGATCCGGTCTTCGTCGAAGGTCGCGGCAACGCGGAGCCGGTCGGCGAGGTCGTCGCGCTCCTCGGAAAGAACGACGAGACAGTCGCCGCCTCGTTCGCGCGCACGAAGACCGCGAGGATCGAGCTCTTCGATTCGCGCCAACCGTTCCTTCGCGAAGACGCGCGACTCCGCCTCGTCGTCGTCCCCGAGCTGGCAGGCTCGTGGGCTTGGAACACTCTGATCAACGACCGGACCGCTCCGAAGATCCGCGAGATCTGGAACGAGAACAGCCTCCTCGATCAGCGCGACGAGATCGCCGAGCGACTCGTCCCCATCATCGAGGGCCTCCTCACGGACTGCCGCACGACGATCGAAGAAGAGATGCGCCCCTTCGTCGCGCGACATCGCGACAAGCTGCACACACTGCTCGAAAACGCGGAGAAGGAGCTCGGCTCCGGCGAGCTCGCGGCGCTTTTCGAAAAGGAGATCTGGCCGATCCTCCACAAGAAGCTCGATCCCGTTCTCGATGCGATCGGCAGCGAGATCTGGGAACGCACACCCGTTTGGGGCTTCGCGTGGCGAGCGGTCTACCAATCGCTTCCGCTCACCGCCGACGATCACTTCGAACGCAAGTGGGACCAGTTCGTCACGGACGAGGTCATCCCCGTGCTCAAGGCGCACTCGGCGGACATCGTCCAAGTCTCGCGAGAGGTCGCGAAGGAGACGCTCAACAACGCGGAGGTCGGTGCGTACCTTCGAAAGTTCCTCCTCGCACTCGCGAGTGATCCCGAGTTTCACAAGCTCGGCTACGCGTTCGCCGATGAGGTCTTCTTCAAGAACCCGAAGTTCCGGGAACGCATTCGCGAGCGCTGGAAGTCGGACGAGGTGCAGAGCCTTCTGAGCTTCGTCTCGAGCGAGCTCGAGCCCACGATCCGCAAGATCGGAGATGTCGTTCTCGGGACCAAGGACAGCGGAATCACGCCGGAATTCGCGCGCGTCCTGAGAGCCCAAGTGCTCGAAAAAGACCGCCAGAGGCTCTATCTCGACCCCGGAAGCGATGAGCGACGCAAGCTCACGGGAGACGCGAAGCTACCCGCGAGGATCGAGATCGAGGTGCCTTGATGACGGCACAGACAGAAGCCCCCACCACGCCGCCGACTCCGCCCGAGGCCGCCGGCATCCGGATTCGCGACCTCCACGTCGAGGTCGGCGGACGAGCGCTCCTCGAGAACACGAACGCGGAGTTTCCCGCCGGCAAGGTCACTTTGCTCGTCGGTGCATCGGGGTCGGGCAAGACCGTCTTGATGAAGATCCTCGCGGGACTCATCGAACGCGACGAGCCGCCGTTTCGCATCCGTGGATCGATCGAGACCGACGGTCGCGTGGGCATCGTGTTTCAGAACTTCGCGCTCTTCGATGAGTTGAGCTGCACCGAGAACGTCGAGTTCGCCGCGGATCATCGACGCCACACGAAGGGAGACTCGAAAGATCGTCCCGATCTCGAGCCAAAGGCTCTTCTCGAAGAGTTCGGAGTCCCTTCGACCACGCCCGTCAGAAACCTCAGCGGCGGACAGCAACAGCGCCTCGCGGTCGCACGGACCCTCGCGTACGACCCACCGGTCATCGTCTATGACGAACCGACGTCAGGCCTCGACCCCGCCAACGCGGCGATCGTCGCGGAGCGCATCCGCGAGACGTGCGTCAAACATCAGAAGACGACGGTCGTCGTCACACACGACTACGCGAGCCTTCGATCGGTCGCCGACGGTGTCTGGGTCCTCGACCCCGAGAAGCGCGAGCTGCGCGAAGTCGATCTCGACGACTTCGACACGCTCACGCGAAATCTCCCGGGTGCACGTGGCTACGAAGAGAGGCGCGACGAAAGCCGCCCTTCGTTCCTCTCCCGCGCGGTCTCGGAAGTCCTCGGCTTCTTCGAGACGACCGGCACGGCTCTCGATCGCGGCGGTGCGGCGGTTCTCGGACTCATCCCTCGCTTCCCGAGCCTCGGCTGGGGCGTGCGATACTTCGCGCACTATTTTTCTCTGATCGCCTCTCTATCGTCTTGGATCTACTTCGCGGCGGCCGGAGTCATCGCGGGGTTCGTCGCGACGTACTTCTCGTTCGAGTTCCTGCCCCACCGCAATTACTCGGAACCGCTACTCGGTGACGAGCTCCTCAACGCGGTCGGCTTCGCGCTCTACCGCATCATCGTGCCGGTTCTGGTAACGGTGCTCCTCGCCGCGCGGTGCGGTGCGGCGGTCGCGTCGGACGTCGGCAATCGGACCTACGGCCATCAGCTCGACGCGCTCCGATCCCTCGGAGTAACCCCCGAGAGGTATCTGCTCTCGAACATCCTCTTCGCGTTCCTCGTCGCGACTCCGCTGCTCGTCGGCGTCGGGCTCGTGACCGCTCGACTCACGAGCCTCGTCGTCTTCTCGATGCACCATGCCGACCTCGAGACCACGACTTTTTGGGCCCGACACTTCGACCGAGACGTCCTCGCCCCCGGGGTCTTTTTTCCAGCCGGGACGGAGTGGGTCCTCCTGAAGAGCCTCCTCTGCGGGGCATCGGTCGGGGCGATCGCATACTTCCAGGGAGCGCGGCCGAAAAACTCGGGGCCCGACGTCTCCCGAAGCATAACGACCACAGTAATTTACGCGACCCTTCTGGTTCTGGCGATCCACTGCTCGATCAGCCTCGCGGAGTTCGAGGTCAGCGGTAGCTAGGCCCCCCGAAACGCCGGCGAAAGGTCCGCGAATATTCGGCTCGCATCGAAAGTCGCATCGGGTTAGAAACCCGCAGCGGAGCACCCTTTTTGTGCTCTCCCCAAAAGAGACCTCAGCTCGCCTGCCGAAGGAAGAGGACAAGAGGAGTGAACCTCGCGATGTGAGACATTCGCGGAGTCACTGGACGAGTCTAACTTTTTCGGCCGAGTGAACAGCTCAGCTGGGTGATTGGGGAAGAGCGAACCTGATGACAGCTCTCTTAGGAACGATCCAGATGCAGGCGGATGAATCTGTTCTTTGGACAGCCCTGGCGATTGCCTTGGTGTCGATTTCGTACGCGTTCATCCGCAAGAAGTTTATCTACGGCCACGATCAAGGCACGCAGGAGATGCAGGACATCGCCGCCGCCACGCAGGACGGCGCGATGGCCTTCCTCAAGCGTGAGTACACGGTGCTCACCGCGTTCGTCGCGGTGGTGTTCCTGTGCATCGGATTCTTCCTCAAGGACGGCGGCGGCTGGTGGACGGCTATGTGCTTCGTCCTCGGCGCGCTGTTCAGCGCGACCGCCGGTTTCGTCGGAATGCGCGTCGCGACGCGCAGTGCCGTTCGAACGACCGAAGCGGCGAAGACGAGCCTCGCGCAGGCGCTGACCATCGCGTTCTCCTCCGGAGCCGTCATGGGATTCACGGTCGTCGGGCTCGGACTTCTCGGAGTCGTCGGCCTCGCGCTCCTTCTCAAGAATCTCCCGGCGATGGGTGTCGGTGCCGATCTCCTCGGCGCCGACTGGGACGCCAAGTGGCTGCAACCTCTCTTCGGTTTCAGCTTCGGGGCGAGCTCGATCGCGCTCTTCGCTCGCGTCGGTGGAGG
>CAYZGY010000062.1:0-1843 GCA_964478085.1 uncultured Planctomycetia bacterium | reverse complement strand
CTCGTCGGTAAGGTCGAGGCGAACATGCCCGAGGACGATCCTCGCAACCCGGCGACGATCGCGGACAACGTCGGCGACAACGTCGGTGACGTCGCGGGAATGGGCGCTGACCTCTTCGAGTCGTACGTCGGCGCGATCATCGCCTCGATGGCGATCGGCTTCACGGGCTACCTCGCCACCGGCGCCGAGAACCTGACGCCCGTCTTCTTCCCGGTCGCTCTCGCGGGCATCGGAATCCTCGCGAGCCTCGTCGGTACGGTCGCGGTCAAGACCGACGACGAGAACAAGGTCTCGAGCGCTCTCTTCCGCGGCTTGCTCGTCGCGTCGGCCGTCTTCGTGGCCGGCACGGTCGCGCTCAACCTCGCGCTCGGCGAGAGCCTCGCCTACACCGTCGTTGCGGACGGCGTAACGACTACGTACACCGGCTGGTACATCACCGGCGCGGTTTGGGTCGGACTCGTCCTCGGAGTCCTGATCGGAAAGATCACGGAGCACTACACGTCGGAGAAGGGCAAGCACGCGCGTCAGATCGCCGAACAGTCGAAGACCGGCTCGGCGACGAACATCATTCACGGCCTCGCCGTCGGAATGGAATCGTGCGCGGGCCCCATGATCCTGATCGGCCTCGCGATCCTCGTCGCGTTCGAATGGGCTGGCCTCTACGGAATCGCCATCGCGGCGGTCGGTATGCTCTCGACGCTCGGTATTTCGCTCGGCGTCGACGCGTACGGCCCGGTCGCTGACAACGCCGGTGGAATCGCCGAGATGTCACACTGCGACCCCGAGGTTCGTCGTCGCACCGATACGCTCGACGCCGTCGGCAACACGACCGCGGCCATGGGTAAGGGCTTCGCGATCGGCTCGGCCGCTCTCACGTCGCTCGCGCTCTTCGTCACCTACCAGCAGGCCGTCGTCGCCAGAGCGGTCGCAGAAGGCTCCGAGCTCCAGAACTTCACGATCAACCTGCTCAAGCCCGAAGTCATCACGGGCCTCTTCATCGGCGGCACGTGCGCGTTCCTGTTCAGCGCGCTGACCATGAAGGCCGTCGGCCGCGCCGCGATGAAGATGATCGAGGAAGTCCGTCGCCAGCTGCCCGGTATCCTCGAGCGTGGCGAGCGCCCCGACTACGCCAGCTGTGTCGACATCTCGACGCAGGCCGCCCTCAAAGAGATGGTCGTCCCGGGAGTCCTCGCCGTCACCGTTCCGATCGCGGTCGGTTGCCTCCTCGGCCCCGAAGCGCTCGGTGGCCTCCTCGGTGGCGCGCTCGTGACCGGTGTCCTCTTCGCGATCTTCATGTCGAACGCCGGTGGCGCTTGGGACAACGCGAAGAAGTTCATCGAGACGGGCGAGTGCGGTGGCAAGGGGTCCGAAGCTCACAAGGCTTCGGTCGTCGGTGACACCGTCGGCGATCCGTTCAAGGACACAGCGGGTCCGTCGCTCAATATCCTGATCAAGCTGATGTGTATCGTCTCGCTCGTGTTCGTGCCGCTGTTCCTCTAAAGAGCGGTCGACGAGTCAGACTTCGAAGGAATCGAGCTTCGTGATCGGTAGCGCCGTACAGACAGCGGCGCGGAATCCCGACGGTGCCGGCAGATCGAGAATGTGCCAGTCACCGTCGGAAGGTTCCTCCGACCCGACACGAAGCTCGATTTTTTCATCCCTCCCACCGTGCGAGACGTCGATCTCCTGAAGCGTCACGGTGATCCCCACGCCGCGCGCCTTGAGGTACGCCTCCTTGCGCGTCCAGAGCGTGAAGAAACGCTCTACGAGCGCCTCCTGGCTCTCGGCGGCTCCCTCGTGAAGCCAGGCGTCTTCGTCCGTGCTGAAGAAACGCGTCGAGATT
>CAYZGY010000061.1:9145-17177 GCA_964478085.1 uncultured Planctomycetia bacterium | reverse complement strand
TTTTCGGGGGGAGTGGGGGTGCTGGGGCCGGGCGAGGGATGGTGCGGACGAGCCCACGACTCGGGTTTTTTCGCAGAAAAGAGTGCCGATCTTCCTGGAATTCAGGCTTTTCGCTTGGGACCAGCTGGGTGAGGCGGCACTCGAGAAGACAGCTGATCGACCGAACGGTGGCCAGAGTGATCCGTGGATTGGGGTAGCTAGCCCCTGGGAGGTTTCCAGGGGATTTCGGGGAAGGCGTTCCAGCTGCGCTTGCAGTCCCGTTATGTCTGGAGGTTCCGACGCGCGACAGTTTTCCGAACCAAAGCCAATCAAAACCCTCGGCCGCGTCCGCTTGGGCGGGGTCGGTGATCCGCAGCACGGTCGTGAGGCAGCGATGACCAGAACGAAGCGACAATTCGAAGGGCGGGATGCAGAGCTCCGAACGATGGAGTTCCGTGAGTCGAAGATCCGCGCGAAGCTGTTGCGTCTCGCTCTCGTTCCTGCCCTGCTGCTGGGTTTGATCGGGCCTGGTATCGGGATCGCGCTCGCTGGGGAGCCCGCCGACGAGAAGATCGTCGTCGCGGCGAACGGCAAGGCTGTCCTGCCCGAGCGGCGGAATCACGTCGAGCGTCCTCGGCTCGCGACCGGCCGAGGTCGACTCGGACGGGGAGTCTCGAAGCGTGATGTCGTGCGTCTGGACCGCGGTCGCTCGGGAGTTCAGGGCGCTGGCGCGGTCGGTCGTCCCGACGCCGAGCTCGAGCGCTCTTCGGTCGATTCCCTCTCGAAGCCTTCGGCCTCGGCTCGACGTGTTCCTGGGGTCGAGCGGCGAGCCTCTCCAGATCGGGGAGACGGGGAGGAAGATTCGCGACGAAATCGTCGTAAGCGCAAGAAATCCAAGGGGATGCCGCCCTGGGTGGCGGTTCGGTCCCTGACGCCTCCGAGCGTCGAAACCGAGGAGCTTTTCCGCGAGTCGCAGAAGATCGAGCCCGAGCTGCCCTGGTTCGTGGTCGAGAAGCGCGGAATCGAGTACGAGAACCCGCCTCCGTACGTTCAGTACAACCCTCCTCCGCTGTTCTACAACGAGCCGCCGGAGTCCACCCGCGACGAGCGGGCCATCAAGACGCTCCTTCGCAAGAAGGTCTACCGCGAGCTGCGCCGCGAGGCGAAGAAGACCTGGCGCGAGATCTACCGCTCGAAGCCTCGGATGGCCTACGCCGACTTCGAGCAGGGGCTCTTCCGGATCAACAAGCTCGGTCGTGAGAAGGGCGAGTACGACCCGTTCCACGACGATTATTACACGAGCGAGCTCAAGGAGGACCTCTTCGCGGAGTCCTACCGCGACGGTGAGTCGGACATCCCGCTCGTCGCCTGGGGGCCCTTCGTCGTCACGGATACGGGCTCGATGCGCGTCGATTTCGGCCGCGTTCTCGAGTTCGAGGACTACGTCGGAGAGCCCGAGCATGTCGATATCGAGCCAGGCGTCGAGCCCAAGAAGGTCTTCCTGCAGAGCGAGAGCTACCGCGTTCACACCAACGTCAGGCTCCATTTCGACCCGCTCGGCCCCGTCGATGAGGGCGGCGATCCCTCCTGGATCGTCAAGCGTTACGGCGTCGCCGTGACGATCGATTGGCTCTCGGACGTCCTCGGCAAGGAGATGCTGAGCACGGAGGTCGAGGCGGAGATCGACAGAGACGGCGATTACGGCGTGGCGATCAACTTTGTCATCCGCAGCCGCGACTGATTCGGGTTCGTCTCACCGCGATTCCCCGCGCTGGGTCCCGCGCTGGGTCCCGCGACATCCCCGCTGACCTTCCACTGCCTTCGTCTGAGGTCCGGACGTCGTTCGTAACCCTTACGAGCGAACGTTTTCCGATGCCCGGCCCGTGGGGTTTCCCGCCTTGATTTCCCCTCGATGCGCCGATAGCATACAGCCGCATCATTTCCGGAACTCTGGTTCCTACCCACAGACGTAGTCGTGTTTCCGCTCGGTTGGGCGAAAACCTGTCGTGAGTGACGACAGGAACGGGTTGCCCATGGAGCGTGGGACGAAGAGGTGGTGGTATCTTCATGGTTCGACGAGTCAGCGAAAAGTGGGACGAAATCGAGGAAGGGATTCGGTCCTTGGACGGCGCGGACACACAGCAGCTTCAGACGATCATCGGGCAGATCGGTAACGTCCGTGACGCACTGAAGACGATGTGCCGCGTTTCGGTCACTCGTACCTCGCTCAAGGAAGCCGTTCGCGAAGCGTTGATCCCGGTCATCCAGGAGCACCGCGACGAGCTCTTCCCCGAAGTCGTCGAATTGCAACGCCGCCTCGCGGCGGCCGATGGTGATCCCGGCGCTCTCGACGTTTACCGCGCGGATGGCGGTGCCGCCTCGGGTGCGGCGGCCGAAGAGTTCCAGAATCGCCTGGAGGGCTTCGAGCAGCGTATCGCTCAACTCGACACGTCGCTCGAGAGCGGCATGACGCAGGTCCGCTCGTCTCTCGATCATCAGGTCGGTGCCGTGCAGGATCGCGTCGGCTCGCTCGAGGGCCGTGTCGATGATGTCGAAGGTGCCGTCGGCGAAGTCCGCGAGACCGTCGCAGGTGTCGAGAACAAGCTCACGGAGGTCGAAGCATCGATTCCGGAGCAGGCGAAAGCCGCAGCAGATGAGGTGGAGGCGCGGCTGCGCCAGGAGATCGCAGACATGGTTGAGCAGCTCAACACCCGCCTCGGCGAGCTCAAGGAGATCCTCGAGCGCGTCGAATCGACCTCACCGACCCGCGAGATGATCTCGACGGTCGACTCGCGTCTCGGAGGTCTCGAGACTTCGTTCGAGCGCGTCGCCTCGCAGGTCGCGACGATCGAGTCCTCGACCCCCGAGATCGACAAGCTCGGCGACAACTTCCGCGACTTGCGCGAGCTCGTCCAGGACGCCTCGAACAGCGTCAAGGAAGCCGGCGAGAGTGTCAGCTCGGCGCTCGAGCAGTCGCTCGCGGAGCGTATCGACAAGGTCGAGTACTCGCTGCGTGACGGAATCCGTCGTTGGGAGAACGACCAGGCCGAAATGTCGAAGCGCCTTGGTCTCTTCCGTGATTCGCTGCGTGATCAGCTCGTCCAGTTCAGCGAGCAGGTCGAGGGCGCCCAGGGAAGTCTCTGGGGCAAGATCACGGGCAGCAAGGACCCGGGGCTCAAGCTCTCGGGCGAGCAGTTCGACGCTCTCAGCTCGAAGCTCGAAGGCATCATCGGCGGCCTCGAGAACGTCATCGCCCGCCGCAAGATGAGCAGCCTCAAGGGTCCGGAGAACGGCGAAGAGTAATCGGAGACATTGCAGGCGAGGGCGAGCGATCCGACGCGCGCCCTCGCCTGCTTTTCCGGTACTCGTTTCGCCGACTCTATCGGTGCTCGCTTCGATGGGTGAAACGCCGTCAAAACCCTTGAAAAACGGCCCTCCAGCCGTAAACTCTCTCTTCCTGATCAGCAAACAGACAACTGGTGGTGGGCGTAGCTCAGCCGGCTAGAGCGCTAGGTTGTGGTCCTGGAGGTCGGGGGTTCGAGTCCCCTCGCTCACCCCATTTTTAAATCTCGCTGATCCCCCGAGTTGGGGCAACCCGCTCTCCTGAGCGGTGCGGCACGAACCCGAGTCCGAAGCGTATACAGTATACGTTTCGCTTTTCAATCAGGGTGGCCGATGCCGTGTCAGGTAGCGATCCTTCCTTTCGTCGACACCGCCCACAACTTTGAATCTCGACGCGCCGAGCAGAGGCGGGCGTTCAGTCCTCACTTCGCGCAGCCGCTTCCGCAGCGCGGATCCTCGCCAGCTCGAGCTCGCAGGATTGTTTGATCTCGGGGTCGTCCGCGCAGGCGTCGCACATCGGTTTGCCGAGCTCGTCCTTCCATGCGGAGAGGCCTCCGCAGGAGCCTTTGATGCGTCGGTTGGAGATGATGACGCCGATGGCCATGCCAATGGTGACGAGGCCGAAGACGGTGAAGGCGATGAGATAAGTTTCCATCAGGAGCCTCCGTTCTCGTTGACGGGCCAGGCTTGACGAAGGGCCCATTTGGTCGAGTGCTCGACGCGCAGGCCACCCTTCTTGTCGTCGATGAGGAGATACGCCGCGAGTCCCTTTTCGTTGGCGACGCGCAAGGCGGTCTCCGGCCCGAGAACCATGAGTGCTGTCGCCCAGGCGTCGGCCTCCTCGCAGGTGTTCGCGAAGACCGAAACCGATCGGAGATCGTGCGACACGGGCGAGCCCGTGCGGGCGTCGATCGAATGACCGTACTTCTTGCCGTCGTGCTCGAAGAACTGTCGGTAATCGCCCGAGGTCGCCATGGCCGCGCCGGCGAGGTCGAACGAAGCGAAGACCGAACGCTTGCTGGTTTCGAGCGGACGCTCGACTCCGACCCTCCACGGGCGGTCGCCATGCAAGCCTCGCACGCGAACTTCACCGCCGATGTCGACGAAGTAGTCGGGTGCGCCGTACTCTTCAGCGAGGGCTGCGAGCCGGTCGACGCCGTGACCCTTCGCGATCGAGGAGAGGTCGAGCGTGACTTCGGGGTCGAGCTTGCGCAGCGCAGGCGGGGCGAGTCGTGCTTCGACCTTCGCGTAGCCCACCCGCTTCTTGGTCGCGCTGATCTGCTCCTCGCTCGGAGGCGTGAACTTCGTCCTGCTCGACTTGCTCGGGCCGAAGCCCCAGAGCTCGACGAGGGGGTGGACCGTCGGGTCGTAGGCTCCGTCGGTCGCTTTGGAGACCTTGAGCGCACGCTTCGTCACCTGAGCCGTCTCGAGCGAGACGTCGAACCATTCCGTCGACTTCTGGGCGTTGAAGCGGCTGAGCTCCGAGTCGGCTCGGTACGTCGACATCTGCGCGTCGACACGTTCGAGCTCCGCGCTGGCCGCGTCGAACAGATCGGAGGCTGCGACAGAGCCTGCATACTTGATGGAGAACGTCGTCCCCATCGTGCGGCCGCCGATGTACGTCGTCTCTGCTGTTGTGTTCGGCTTGCACGAAACGAGCGTCAAGATGACCAGCGAGCCGAAAATCAGCCAAACGGTGCGCCGGAGTCGCTCCGTGCGCGGGAGTGCTTGGCTCGAGGCATTCGGCCGGCTGGTTCTCATGACACGTCGCTCGGAAATCAGCCTCCAAAGTCGTCGAAGGCGATGTTCTCGGGCTCGACGCCCAGATCGTCGAGCATCTTGAAGACCGCCGCATTCATCATCGGCGGACCACAGAGGTAGTACTCGATGTCTTCGGGAGCCGGGTGCTCGGAGAGGTAGTTGTCGAGTAGGACCTGGTGGACGAAGCCGACGTAGCCGTCCCAGTTGTCCTCGGGGAGCGGCTCGGAGAGCGCGATGTTGAACTTGAAGTTCGGGTGCTTCTCTTCGAGGTCGCGGAAGTGGTCGATGTAGAAGAGCTCTCGCAGGCTTCGACCGCCGTACCAGTAAGTGATCTTGCGGTTCGAGTCGAGGCGCTTGAGGAGATCGAAGATGTGCGAGCGCAGCGGGGCCATTCCCGCGCCACCTCCGATGTAGACCATCTCCGAGTTGGTGTCCTTGTGGAAGAACTCGCCGAAGGGACCCGAGATCGTCACCTCGTCGCCGGGCTTGAGGTTGAAGATGTACGAGGACATCTTTCCGGGAGGCGTGCCCTCGGGCGCTCGCGGTGGGGGAGTCGCCACGCGGACGTTGAGCATGATGATGCCCTTCTCCTCCGGGTAGTTCGCCATCGAGTACGCACGCACGACGGGCTCGTCGACCTTGGACTTGATGTCCCAGATTTTGTACTTGTCCCAGTCCTCGTGATACTCCTCCTCGATGTCGAAGTTGCGGTAGTCGAGCTCGTGCGGCGGGCACTCGATCTGAATGTAACCGCCGGCGCGGAAGTCGACGTCCTCACCTTCGGGAAGCTCGAGGACGAGCTCCTTGATGAAGGTCGCGACGTTGTGGTTCGAGCGAACCTCGCACTTCCACTTTTTGACCTCGAAGACCTCAGGCGGAACGTCGACCTTCATGTCCTGCTTGACGGCGACCTGACAGGACAGGCGCACGCCTTCGCGAGCTTCGCGCTTGTTGATGTGCGAAAGCTCGGTCTGGAGGATGTCGCCGCCGCCTTCGTGGATCTTCACCTTGCACTGGGCGCAGGTTCCACCGCCGCCACACGCCGAGGAAACGAAGATCTTCTCGTCACCGAGAACGTTGAGCAGCTTGCCACCGGGTGCCACCTCGACCGTCTTTTCGCCGTTGATGAGGATGTTGACACTCCCCGACGGAACGAGCTTGGCCTTCGCGAAGAGGATGATACCGACGAGCGCCGTGACGACCGCCGTGAAGACGCTGACGCCGAGAAGGATAATCTGGACAGAGCTCATAGGGAGATTCCAGAGAAAGCCATGAACGCGAGGGCCATGAGGCCCACGACGATGAACGTGATGCCGAGCCCACGGAGACCGGGGGGAACGTCGCTGTACTTGAGCTTCTCGCGGATACCCGCGAGCGCGACGATCGCCAGTGCCCAACCGAAACCCGAGCCGACTCCGAAAACGACGCTTTCGGGGAAGTTGTAGTCGCGTTCGACCATGAACAGCGAGCCTCCGAGGATCGCGCAGTTCACGGTGATCAGAGGCAGGAAGATTCCGAGCGCGTTGTAGAGCGCCGGGAAGAACTTATCGAGCGTCATCTCGAGGATCTGCACCATCGCGGCGATCGTGCCGATGTAGCTGACGAGACCCAGGAAGGTCAGATTCACGCCCTCGAAGAGCGCGCTCTCCTTGAGCACGTGCTGGTAGAGCAGGTTGTTGACGGGAACCGTGATACCCTGGATCACGATCACGGCGATGCCGAGACCGAAGGCCGTCTGCACCTGCTTGGACACCGCCAAGAACGTGCACATGCCGAGAAAGAACGCGAGAGCGAGATTCTCGACGAAGACCGCTTTCATGAAGAGGCTGAGGTAGTGTTCGAGCTCCATTACGCATCCTCCTCGATCTGATCGGTTTTCCACGTGCGCAGCGCCCAGATAAAGAGGCCGATCAGGAAGAAGGCGCTCGGCGGCAAGAGCATCAAGCCGTTGGGCACGTACCAGCCTCCCTCGGTCGCGAGGGGCATGATCTCGAAGTCGAACAGCTTGCCCGATCCGAAGAGCTCGCGTAGGAACCCGACGACCACCAGAATGATGCTGTAGCCGAGTCCGTTACCGACTCCGTCGAGGAAGCTGTCGGTCACGCTGTTCTTCATGGCGAAGGCTTCCGCGCGACCCATGACGATACAGTTCGTGATGATCAGGCCGACGAAGACGCTCAGCTGCTTCGAGCTCTCGAAGGCGAAGGCCTTGAGGACTTGATCGACGACGATCACGAGTGACGCGATGATCGTCATTTGAACGATGATTCGAATGCTGCTCGGGATATGAGCGCGGATCACGGCGACAGCCGAGTTCGACAGCGCCATCACCGCGATCACCGCGAGGCACATCGTCAGTGTCGTCGACATCTTGCTCGTGACGGCGAGCGCCGAGCAGATCCCGAGGACTTGGAGCGCGATCGGGTTGTTATTGAAGATCGGCGCGAACAGGATCTCTTTCGATTTGCTTGCCATGTCTTACTCTCCCCCTCCAGCAGCCGTTTCAGCGGCTAGTTTGCGGAGGAAGGGGCCGAAGGCCTTGTCTCCGAGCCAGAACTTGATCAGGTTTGTCACGCCTCGCGAGGTGATCGTCGCGCCTGAGAGGCCGTCGATCTCGTGTGGGCGATCGGGCTGGGCGGCTCCCTTGATCACGCGGATCTGATGAACGCCGGCCTCGTCCCGAACCTTCTTGCCTTCCCAGAGCGATTTCCAACGCGGGTTCTCGATCTCGCCGCCGAGGCCGGGTGTCTCGATGTGCTCGTAGAAGACGAGGGCATGGATCGTGTTGAAATCTGCACCGCCGAGCGTAAGGAGACCGTACATCTGTCCCCAGAGGCCCATTCCCTTGACCGGCAGGATGATCTTCGAAAGCTTGTCGTCTTTCTTGACGAGGTAGACGAGAGATCGATTCTCGCGAAGCTTGATTCCGCCGGGGTCATCGTCTTGGTCG
>CAYZGY010000061.1:6734-9135 GCA_964478085.1 uncultured Planctomycetia bacterium | reverse complement strand
TCTTCGCCTCCTTGCGCTGATCGAATTCTTCGAGATCGACGGAACCCTCTTCGACGAAGGCTCCCTTTTCGAAATCGACGACGCGTGCCTCGATGGACTCGCTGAAGATCTTGTCGATCTCCGAAGGATCGTCGACCTTCAGGCCGGCGGCCTCGAGAACGTTCTTCTTCTTGTCGAGCGCCTTGTTGAGGTCCTGCCTCTCCTTGAGCGCGACGGCCGCGGTCGACACGATGATCGAGCAGACGACGCACAAGGTCACGGCGACGAACACGGTCTTTTTGACGCTGTCGTTGCTGCCGGCCATGTCAGTTCTCCACCCCGAGGCGCTGAGCTCTGCGCTTGATATTCGCCTTGACGACGTAGTGATCGATGACCGGCGCGAAGACGTTCGCGAAGAGGATCGCGAGCATGATGCCCTCGGGGAACGCCGGATTGATCACACGTACTAATATCGTCATGACGCCGATCAAGGCGCCGTAGATCCATTTGCCCGTGTCGGTCATGGCGGCGGAGACGGGGTCTGTCGCCATGAAGATCGTTCCGAATGCGAAACCTCCGAGAACGAGGTGCCAGTGGAATGACATGTGGAACATCGGGTTCGTGTCACTGCCGATTCCGTTGAGGAGCAAGGTCAGCGCGAACGCTCCGGCGACGACTCCCGCCATGATTCGCCAGGAGCCGACTCCCGAGAAGATCAGGATCGCGGCTCCGATGAGGCAGGCGAGCGTCGATGTCTCTCCCATCGACCCGGGCATGAAGCCGAGGAAGGCGTCGACGAACTCGACGTCGAGCTGGCTGACGAACGTCGCGCCCGACTCCGCCATCGCCTTGAGGTCGACAGCGGCTCCGAGTCCGAGGGGCGTCGCGCCCGAGAAGCCGTCGATCGCCGTTCCCGCACCTGTCCAGATCGCGTCGCCCGTGATTTGCGCGGGATACGCGAAGTAGAGGAAGGCGCGAGCGGTCAGCGCGGGGTTGAGGAAGTTCTTTCCGGTTCCACCGAAGACTTCCTTTCCGATGACGACGCCGAAGCTGATGCCGAGCGCCACCTGCCAGAGCGGAATCGAGGGGGGCAGCGTCAGCGGGAAGAGCAAGCCCGTGACGAGGAAGCCCTCGTTGATCTCGTGCTTTCGAACGAGCGCGAAGATCGCCTCCCAAGTGCCGCCGACCGCCATGCAGACCATGTAGACCGGCAGGAAGAAGAATGCACCGAGAATCAAGTTCGACAGCCAGCTGTTCGCATCGAACGCGAAGCCGCAGCTCTGCATGAGCGAGGCTTGCCAGGGCAGGTCGAGCTCGGACGCGTCCGTCACGCTGCAGATCGCGGTATTCGCTTGAAGGCCCGTGTTGTACATGGCCATCAAGCAGCACGGGATCAGCGCGACGACGACGACGATCATCGTTCGCTTGAGATCCATGCCGTCGCGGACGTGAGTCGGTCCGCTCGTCACCGATCCTGGCGAGTAGAAGAACGTGTCGAGCGCTTCGTACGCCGGATAAAACTTCTCGAACTTCCCGCCCTTCTCGAAGAGCGGTGCGATTCGATCGAGTTGCTTACGCAGAAATTTCATGGGAGATTCTCAGGGGGCTGCGAGATCAACCTTCCTTCTCGATCATCGTCAAGTTGTGACGAAGGAGCGGACCGTAGTCGTACTTGCCCGTACAGACGTACGTGCAGAGACCGAGGTCCTCCTCGTCGAGCTCGAGGCAGCCGAGCGCCTGCGCCTGGTCGGTGTCACCGACGATCAGGGCTCGGAGCAGGTACGTCGGAACCATGTCGAGCGGCATGACCTTCTCGTACATGCCGATCGGAACCATCGCTCGCGGGCTGCCGTTTGTGTTGGTACTCATCGAAAAGAGCCGCCCCGGATTCAAGCGCGACAGAAACGTGTTCTTGATGGAGTGGGTATTCGCGCCAGGGCTCAGCCAACCGAGGAACGCGCGTTCACGTCCTTCGGGAATCACGCTGATCTGCGTGTGGTATCGCCCGAGGAAGGCGAAGGGGCCGGAAGCCAAGCGCCCGCAGAGGACGGACCCCGAAACGACGCGCTGGTGGCCGTCTTTGAGAAGGCCCTTCGTCAAGTCGTCGACGTTCGCGCCGAGTCGCGTGCGCACGCGCTTCGGAGTCTCGACGCCCGGTCCGGCGATCGTGACGACGCGCTCCCCCCAGATGCGGCCCGTCGAGAGCAGCCGACCGAACGCGATCACATCCTGGTAACCGATCGTCCAAACGACGCGTTCGGCGCCGACCGGATCGAGATGGTGAATGTGCGTTCCCGGCAGGCCCGCAGGGTGGGGGCCGGAGAAGGAGACGTTGTCTACGCCGTCCACCGAGGGCGACGTGAAGCTCGCGTTCGGCGCTCGGCAGACGAAAACCTACCCGCCGGACAGCTTCGCGAGCGCC
>CAYZGY010000061.1:0-6724 GCA_964478085.1 uncultured Planctomycetia bacterium | reverse complement strand
CCATCGATACCGACCCGGACATCGAGCCAGATGTCGAGCCCGACGTCGAAGTCGGCCTGGTACTCGGAAATCACGGGCGTCGGATCGCCGGCGAGCGGGCGCGTCTCGATCGCGGTCACGAAGATCGAGCGAGGGATCGAGTCGATCGCCGGCACGCGACTGAACGGCCGCGTTCGCAGAGCGATCCAAGCGCCCGACGAGACGAGAGTGTCGCGAATCGCATCGCGGCTCGCGTCACGAACACCACCTTGGAGCTCGAACCTCTCTTCGCGATCGCTGCCGTCGACCTCGATGACGACCGACTGCAAGGCACGCTTCTCACCGCGGTTGACCGCGACGACCTTTCCCGCCGCGGGGGACGTGTACCGGACACCGGGAGTCTTCTTGTCGTCGAAGAGGAGCTGTCCGAGAGCGACCTCGTCTCCGACCGCGACGGCCATCGTCGGCTTCATGCCGACGTAGTCGGGGCCGATGACCGCGACCTGTCGGGCGTCGAGTCCATCTTCGATCGAGCCGTCGAAGGCTCCCTGGATCGGCAGATCGAGCCCCTTGCGGATTTGAATGTGGCGTTCGCTCATGGGTTCTAAGGGGCGTTAAATAAAGGGCTTAGGAGATACTCACGAAGCTCCGGACGCGGAAATTCGCGAGTATTTCGGCAAGTAAGGTAGTGCAGCCGCCGCAGCATCTCCAGGGGTATTTGTGAATCTTTTCACAGATACCGCCGTTGGTTTTTAAGTCTTTGTGGGGAGGTGTTTTACAACTTGCACGGATGAGCCTCCGCAGCGACCTCCCGGGACGCCCGAACGGCCTACGCGACGCGCCTGAGCCAGCACTCCGCGATCGACCTGAGGTCGAGACCTTCACTCGCCTCCTCGCGGAAGAGCTCTCTTTCGATCTGCGCGATCGTCGAGTCGAGCTCGGCCGTTTGCGCTTGGGGGACGGCGCGTGCGTCACGGAGCTCGCGAAGCAGCGCGACGACCGTGAAGCTGTTGATCTCCGCGGGGAGACGGAAGCCGTGGGTGGCGGTCTCCGTACTCTTTGCGGTCGCTTTGCGAATCGCGAAGCCAGCGATGCCGAGAAGGACGAGGCCGCCGAGTGCCCACGCCCAAGCGTAGGAAGGAGAGCCGTAGCTTTCCTCGAGTTCGACGACGGCGGTGACCTGCTCGAGGTCGGCGTCGACGTAGCGTTGGAAGATGAGTTTCGCGTCTTCCACTTTGCTCGACGCGAACGAGAACTTCGTCGGCTTGCTCTCGCGATCTTCGTGGTCCGATCACATCGATGAAGCGGAATCGAGCCATCGTCACATCGTTTTCGATGACGAGGTGAAGTCCCGTCGTGGCCTCGCTCGCGAACGCGGGGTCGTGCGTGACTCGTCCGGCAGCACCGAGCGAGTTTCGCTCGATCGTCAGCGAGCTCTCACGCGGTTTGACGGAAACTCGATTCATTCGTCTTCGCCTCGCGTTCGAGCTCGTGCTCGCGGTCGTTCTCGCTTCCTCGAGCGACACGCTGATTCGCGAGGACAGCATGGACGTCAATGACGACGGAGAGATCACGACGATCGACTCGCAGATGATTCTCGAGTACTACTCGATCGGCGGAGATCCACCCGCGGCTCCGTTTCCGGCGGGGGGGCGATTCGACTCCGGACAGCCTCGGCGGACTGGTGGGCCGGCCCGAGTTTTGAGAGTCGAGGGCGCCTCCCCGTCACAGATTCCTGGCCTCGCGGACCGATGACATCGGAGAACACTCTACCATTCTCTGACGAGATCCGTCTCATGGCCGGAAACCTTCCGATATCACGTCGTAAGCGCATCGCGTTCCGCGTCGTCTCGACCCTGATCCTGCTGCTCTTCGTCGAGCTCGTCTGCCGCGTCATCGATCGGGCGATTCCCGACGATCGGGCAGCGCTCGCGTCGATGTCCGGGCACACGCAGGCGGTCTGGGACGAGTACCAGGAGGCTGAGTACACCTACGAGCCCTTCGCTCTGTGGCGCCACTCCGAGTTCGAGGGCGAGCACGTCCGATTCGATGAGAGTGGTCATCGTCGGACGGAGAATCCGTCGCTCGATTGTGCCGAGGGGCGACTCGTTCGCATCGCCTTCTTCGGCGGGTCGACGATGGCCGGCCTCGGTGCCGACGACTTTCATACCTTGCCGTCGATCGTTTCGCGGGAGCTTGCAGAGAAGTATCCCGGCGTTCGCTTCGAGGCGGTCAACTTCGGCGTTGGAGCGTACGTCAGCTCGCAGGAGCTCCTGCTCTTCTGGCGGCGAGTTTTCCTCGGTGAGGAGCGTTGGGACT
The DNA here is from genome assembly GCA_964478085.1 of uncultured Planctomycetia bacterium. Lineage (GTDB taxonomy): Bacteria > Planctomycetota > UBA8108 > UBA8108 > UBA8108 > CAYMLL01. Next base: position 4,426 of record CAYZGY010000061.1, on the reverse strand, counting down.
TGGCCGTCTTCTACGACGGAGCCAACGAAGGCTGGGTCTCGTTCTGGCACGTGGCGGGGAGTCACAACTACGAGTCGCGCATCGCGACGCAGATGCGGTTTCGCGACGACGCGAAAGGGTTGCGTGACGTGACTCACGGCGTCGCGCGCGAGCTCGCGTCGCAGGAGACGCTCTTCTCGGTACGACTGCCCGCGCGCATCGTCAATAAGCTCACGGCGCCTCGAGAGGCGTGGGCGTCGGCCGAGAGGGGCTCCCCCTCGGAGCGCGTCGAGAAGGCAGCTCGTGTCTATCGCTCCAATCAGCGTCTCATCGAGACGATGGCCTCCGAGAAGGGCATCTCGACGCTTTTCTTCCTTCAGCCCGTCGCTTCGCTCACCGCCAGCGTCGACGACGAGACGCTACGCGAATACGGCGCGTTCTCGTCGAAGGTTCATTTTCGGGCGCTCTATCGCCAGATCGAGTCGATCGACGGATCGAGCGTTCACGATCTCTCGGCGGCGCTCCGCGACCACGGCGAGACCTTCCTCGACTGGTGTCACCTGACGGGCGAAGGGAGCGAGGTCGTCGCTCGCGCGATGCTCCCCGCGATCGAGACGACGCTTCGCGAACGGTGCCTTCTGGGGAATCAGAAGAGCGAGTAGAGGAAGGGGCTCAGTCCCGAGCTTCCGAGAACGACGAACGCGGCGACCGCGAGCAGCGAGACAAGAACGGGGATGAGCCACCACTTGCCGCTCTCGCTGACAAACTGACAGAACTCGGAGACGATGCCCGACGCTTCTCGATCAGCCTCGTTCGCGAGCTCGCGCTCGGCGGACGATTCGGTCGTCTTCGGATCGGTCGTCTTCGGATCGGTCGTCTTCGGGGTCGGTTCGTGAACGGTGCTCATCGCGAAGTCGAAGCTCCTCGAGATCGGGAATTCAGTGAGTCAGTACTGCTTGAAGTAGTGCGAACGGTCACGCGTCCGCGGCCGCTCGATCCAGTAGCTTGTCGCGCTGGACTTTCGCTGTCGAGCGAGCGGGTCTCTCCCAGCGAGCCTCAGGCCGAGACCGATTGGCGTGACGACGACGTAGTAGCAAAATGCGAGGACGAGCGTCGAGACCGTCCAGCCGATCGGAAAGGTCGCTCGCAGCCAGCCGCGGTAGAGCGTGAGCCGCCACGGTCGCGCGAGCTGGTACAGCGCAGCGAAGCTCAGTCCGCCGGCCCAGACGACGGTCGCCGCCGTCCTCGACTCGAATTGCCAGAGAACGATCGCTCCGACGACGCCCGTGAAGAGCGCGAAGAGGAGTCCGAACCAGCGAAGCTCGCCCGCGGAAGGGGTTCTGTCGAGATCGATCATCAGTCGAGCGCAAACTCCGCGCAGTAGGCCTCTCGATCGACCGCGGCCGTGGCGGTCTGCGTCTCTTTCCGCAGGATGCAGTTCTCGAGCACGAGAACGTCCATGTCGGTGCCCATGAAACAACGGTACGCGTCGCTCGGCGTGCAGACGATCGGCTCGCCGCGGACATTGAAGCTCGTGTTGATCAGAAGCGGGCAGCCCGTCTGACGCTCGAAAGCCTCGATCAGGCGGTGATAGCGCGGATTCGAGTCCGGCGAGACCGTCTGGACGCGAGCCGAGTAGTCGACGTGCGTCACCGCGGGGATCGTCGAGCGCTCGGCCTTGAGCTTGTCGAGGCCTTCGAGCTCTCCGAGATTCGAGTCGACGTTTTCGTCTGTGCAGCGCTCCGACTCGTTGACGGGAGCGACGAGCAGCATGTACGGGCTGTCCGTGCCTTCCCCGAGACCGAAGAACTCGTTGGCTCGATCGACGAGGACGGACGGAGCGAAGGGGCGAAACGACTCGCGAAACTTGATCTTGAGATTCATCACCGACTGCATCGCCGGGCTGCGTGGATCACCGAGAATGCTGCGCGAGCCGAGCGCGCGCGGGCCGAACTCCATGCGACCCTGCATCCAGCCGACGACCTTTCCGTTCGCGATCTCCTCCGCGACGATTTCACAGAGCGTCTCTTCGTCGTCGACGACCTCGTGCTCGGCACCCTTCGCCTCGAGGAACTCGCGAATGTCCGACGATTCGAAGCGAGGACCGAGGAGCGAGCCGCGCTGCGAGTCGACAGCATTCACGTCGCGGGGCTTCTCGAGGAGCTGATGCCAGATGAACATCGCGGTCCCGAGAGCACCGCCCGCGTCACCTGCAGCCGGCTGCACCCAGATTCTCTCGAACGGACCCTCGCGCGAAAGTCGGCCGTTTCCGACGCAGTTGAGCGCGACGCCGCCGGCGAGGCAAAGGTTTCGCTGGCCCGTCTTTTCGTGCACGTGACGTGCCGTCGCCAGCATCACCTCTTCGGTGACGCGTTGCACGGAAGCCGCGATGTCCATCTCGAGCTGCGAGATCTCGGATTCGGGCTTCCGGGCTGGGCGGCCGAAGAGCCGGTCGAACTTCTTGCCCGTCATTCGACTTCCGACGCAGTAGTCGAAGAACGACTGGTCGAGTCGAAAGGAGCCGTCTTCCTTGAGGTCGATGAGCTTCTCGAAGATTCGATCGACGTACTTCGGCTCACCGTAGGGAGCCAAGCCCATGAGCTTGTACTCGCCCGAATTGACGCGGAAGCCGCAGTAGTACGTGAACGCGGAGTAGAGCAGTCCCAAAGAGTGGGGGAAACGCTGCTCACCGAGAAGCTCGATGCGATTTTGTCGACCGACGCCGTACGTCGTCGAAGCCCATTCGCCGACACCGTCGAGCGTCAGGATCGCGGCCTCCTCGAACGGTGACGGGAAGAACGCGCTCGCCGCGTGAGACTCGTGATGTTCCGTGAAGATGTAGCGCTTGCGAAATCTCCCACCGAGACCAGCATCGAGGCTCTTCCGCAGGTGGAGCTTCTGTCGCAGCCAACGAGGCATCGCCGAAGCGAAACTGCGAAAGCCTCGCGGGGCGAAGTCGAGGTACGTCTCGATCAGGCGGTCGAACTTGAGGACGGGCTTGTCGTAGAACCCGACGTAGTCGAGGCCGTCGGCGTCGATTCCGGCCTCTTCGAGGCAGTACCGAACCGCGTTCGTCGGGAAGTCGGGATCGTGCTTCTTTCGCGTGAAGCGCTCTTCCTGGGCGGCGGCCACGATCTCGCCGTCGATGACGAGCGCCGCCGCAGAGTCGTGATAAAACGCCGATATCCCGAGAATCGCAGTCATGAAAACTACGTCGGCGTTTTTGACGGTCTCCTTGACGCGAGCGATCGGTCTCAAAGCGGGTTCCGAAAAGACGCGGTGCTGTCGTACCAGTCTCTGCCCGCTAGAGCCCGTTCCCGGAACTGCCGATAGAGTCGGAAGCTCTGCAGCGGTTCGCGAATGGGCGGGTGACATCGACGGAGGCTCTGATGCTACGACGTACCCGGATCACTCCGATCGCCTTGGCGGCGCTCGCGCTGACCTCTTCCTGTCAAGAGATCGTCGTCAGTACTGCCGTTCTCAGCCTTGCCATTTGTCTTCGCGACTCGAACGTTCACGTTCGCGTGAGCAGCGCCGAGGCGCTCGGGCGCATCGGGAGCGGGGCGAAGGATGCCTTGGTGGATCTTCGCTCGGTTTCTGAGGACCCGGCCCTCGCGTCGCAAGCCGCGTGGGCGATCGCGAGGATCGAGGGGCGTGAGGACCCGACGCTCGCGGAGGTCGAGGTGTCGAGTGCCGTGAGCTTCGAGGTGATCGACGTCGACTACGTCACGGAAGACAGCTGGCGCATGTTCTGCGGCGGTCCCGAGCGAAACGCTGTCGTCGACGGAGTCGACCTGCCTGTCGAATGGGACATGGAGAGAGGCGAGAACATCCGTTGGTCGGCAGCGCTCGGCGAAGTCACCTACGGGACGCCTGTCCTCGCCGACGGGCGCGTATACGTCGGAAACGACAACGAGCGGCCTCGCGATCCGTTCGTGCGCGGGGAGCAGGGCATCTTGCTCGCGCTGCGTGAGAGCGACGGGGAGCTCCTGTGGCAGGACACGGCACCGTCACTCGAGCGAGGCGTCGAGCGCTTCCTTCTGGCGACGACCTCGAGTCCACCGCTGCTCGCGGACGACCGTCTCTACTACATCACGGCGTAGGGCGAAGTGCGCTGCCTGATTCCAGACGATCGCCGTCCCGAGCTCGTCTGGAAGGTCGACCTTGGCGAGGACCTCGGTGTCTTTCCTCACGAAGCCGCGAATTGTGCGATTTTTCCCGTCGGGGATGCACTGCTCCTTTGCACGTCGAACGGCGTCGACGAGGCGCGCGTGAACATTCCGGCGCCGCGTGCACCGAGCTTCATCGCTCTCGACAAGCGTGACGGCCGCGTGCTTTGGTCGGTCGTCGGACCGAGTCCGGGCGTGCTGCACGGTCGCGTGGTTGTGACGATGGGGCCGGATACGAACCTCGGTCCCGGCCGTGGCGCTGTCTTCGCGCGCGACCC
>CAYZGY010000060.1:14242-17189 GCA_964478085.1 uncultured Planctomycetia bacterium | reverse complement strand
AGGACCTCGTCGAGCTAGCTCGCAAATGCAAGCTCGATCCGATCATCGGTCGCGACGACGAGATTCGCCGCGTCGTACGAATCCTCTCACGCCGCACGAAGAACAACCCTGTCCTCATCGGTGAGCCAGGTGTCGGCAAGACCGCGATCGTCGAAGGACTCGCCCAGCGCATCGCCAGCGGCGACGTCCCGAACGGACTTCGGGACAAGACGATCTTCTCGCTCGACCTCGGCTCCCTCATCGCCGGCGCGAAGTACCGCGGAGAGTTCGAGGAGAGGGTGAAGGTCGTGCTCGCGCACGTTCACGACAGCCGAGGAGACGTCTTCCTCTTCGTCGATGAGGTTCACAACATCGTCGGAGCCGGCGCGAGCGAGGGTGCGATGGACGCGGCCAACATGCTCAAGCCGTTCCTCTCCCGCGGCGAGCTCCACTGCATCGGAGCGACGACCCTCGACGAGTACCGCAAGCACCTCGAGGAAGACGCCGCGCTCGAGAGACGATTCCAACCCGTGATGGTCGACGCGCCGAGCGTCGACGACTCGGTCGCCGTGCTTCGCGGTTTGCGAGATCGATTCGAAAGCCACCATTCGGTCCGCATCCACGACGAGGCCCTCGTCGCCGCCGTCGAGCTCGCGGATCGGTACATCTCCGACCGATTCCTTCCCGACAAGGCAATCGATCTCATCGACGAGGCCGCCGCGGCGGTCCGCACCGACTTCGACGGCGTCCCGGCCGAGCTCGAAGAGCTGACGCGACGTCTCGACCGGCTGGACGTCGAGGCGGAAGCTCTGCGCCGAGCCCCCTCCCCTCGTACCGTCGCGCGCCTCGAGTCGATCGAGGAGGAGCGCGCGGTGCTCCGGAAGCAGGTCGAGATCGCACGCGAAGAGTGGGAGAGTGACCGCCAGGCGGTCTCGGAAGTTCTCGCGCTGCGCGAAAAGCTCGCCGAGACTCACCGCGAGATCGAACGCGCCGAGGCCGCCTCGGACCTCAACCGCGCGTCGGAGCTCCGATTCGGAAAGCTCTACCGCCTCGAGAACGAGCTCGCGGCGGCCGAGAAGCTCCTGTCCGCCAGCGAGCAGACCGTCGCGCTTCTCCAGCAAGAGGTTCACGCGGACCATGTCGCCGACGTCGTCGCACGTTGGACAGGAGTCCCAGTGCGACGCTTGGTCGAATCGGAGCGCGAGAAGATTCTCCACCTCGCGGACGACCTCAGCCGACGCGTCGTCGGTCAGACGGAAGCCGTCACCGCCGTCGTCGACGCGATCCTTCGCTCGCGATCCGGCCTGCTCGACGCGAACCACCCGGTCGGCTCCTTCCTCTTCCTCGGACCGACAGGAGTCGGCAAGACCGAGCTCGCCAAGGCGATCGCCGGATCGCTCTTCGCGAGCGACACGAACTTGGTTCGCCTCGACATGAGCGAGTACACCGAGCCGCACTCCGTCGCTCGACTCATCGGCGCCCCGCCCGGGTACGTCGGCTACGATCACGGTGGTCAACTCACCGAAGCCGTTCGTCGCCAGCCCTACTCCGTCGTGCTGCTCGACGAGGTCGAGAAGGCGCACCCGGAGATCTTCAACGTCCTCCTCTCGATCCTCGACGAGGGCCGCCTGACCGACGGGCGCGGTCGCACCGTCGATTTCCGCAACACGATCGTCGTGATGACGTCGAACATCGCGAGTCCCCTGCTCGAGGAAGGACTCGCTTCCGACGGACGCATCGACGCGACCGTTCGCCGCAACGTCAATCAGTCGCTCTCCGATAACTTCCGCCCCGAGTTCCTCAACCGCCTCGACGAGGTTGTCCTCTTCGCGCCACTCGGCCTCGAAGACGTCGCCCGTCTCGTCGAGATGGAGTTCGAGTCGCTCGCAAGACGCATGGAAGCCCATCGTCTCCACCTCGAGGTGGCGAGCTCGGCGGTCGACGAGGTCTTGCGGTCCGCGTACAACCCCGTCTTCGGCGCCCGACCGATCAAACGCTTCCTCCAAAAGACCGTCGAGACCGAGCTCGGTCGTCTGCTCGTCCAGAACAAGGTGCCCGCCGGCGCGACCGTCCACGTCTGCGGCACGGACGGCGGGCTGAAGTTCGACGTCGTCGGAACGGGCGTATCGGCGTAGCAGCCCCTCCTGACCATCCTTCCTACAGTGGACGCCAATCAGGCGTCGTCATTGTCAAAAAGGTCGCTGTTGCCGCGGTGATCGCCCTCGGACACGATGGTCTCTCGAGCGCAGAAGAGATCGAGATCGGCACCCATCCGTTCGACGCGGACACGGCCGACACGGCCGACACGGACGACACGGACGACACGGGCGAGATCGTGCTCACGGACGTCGTCTACGTGCTCCTCCACCTCTTCCAAGGCGGGCCAGAACCGCCACCGCCCTACCCGAATCGAGGGGTCGATCCGACGGCGGACGATCTTCCCTGAACGATCCGTTGCGAGTTTCGTCTCCGGACCGTTAGGCTGAGTGCGAACGTTCGGAGTCGAAGGGAACGGAGCATGAAGAGAACGATTCTGGCCTGTCTCCTCGTCGGGTTTGCAGCCTGGCTCGTCGGCGGCGCGATCGCGTCGGCGCAGAAGACGTCTTCCGAAGCGGAGGTCGCGAAGACGGCGTCTGCCGAGGTCGAGAAGAAGGAAGACGAGAAGAAGAAGTCCGACCCCGTCATCAAGAACGACGCCGTTCTGCTCGGCATCTTGCTCGCGATGCTGGCGTTCGTGTTCGTCACGTCGAGCAGTGACTCGATCGGCTGGAAGCGATTCTACGCGTTCATCCCACCGCTCTTCGTCTGCTACTTCCTGCCGTCGCTGCTGACGAACACGAACCTCGCGGACCCGAGCGCCTCGAAGCTCTACTTCGTCGCGTCTCGCTACCTGCTGCCGACCAGCCTCGTATTCCTGACCCTGAGCACCGATTTGAAAGGAATCCTGCGGCTCGGCCCGAAGGCCCTG
>CAYZGY010000060.1:12334-14225 GCA_964478085.1 uncultured Planctomycetia bacterium | reverse complement strand
AGGTCCGATCGCGTTTTGGATCGTGTCGATGGTCCAACCGGAGTGGACGGCTGCCCAAGGACCCGAAGCGGTCTGGCGAGGCATGACGACTCTCGCCGGCTCGTGGATCGGCGGCGGGGCGAATCAGGCGGCGATGAAAGAGATGTTCCACGCTGCGGACTCGACCTTCGGCGCGTTCGTAGCGGTCGACGTCATCGTCGCCAACGTGTGGATGGCGCTCCTCCTCCTCTTCGCGGCGAATCGGCGCCGGGTGGACGAAAGACTGGGAGCCGACTCGAGCGCCATCGACGAGCTTCAGGAGCAGATGGCGACCTATCAGGCTCAAGTCTCGCGCATCCCGAACCTCCGAGACACGATCCTCATCCTCGCGCTCGGATTCGGAATCACGGCTGTCGCGCACGCGATCGCCGACGTCATCGCTCCGTGGATTCGAGCGAACTCGGAGAATCTCAAGAGACTCGGCATGGGATCCGAGTTCTTCTGGCTCGTCTTCATCTCGACCGCAGCGGGTCTATCGCTCTCGTTCACCCGTGCTCGAGCGCTCGAAGGCGTCGGCGCGTCGAGGTTCGGGTCCGTGTTCATCTACGTCCTCGTCGCGACCATCGGCATGAAGATGGACTTGCGCGGCATTTGGGAAAACGCGCATCTCTTCATCCTCGGCTTCATCTGGATGGGAATCCACGTGGCCGCGATGCTCATCGTCTGTCGATGGATCCGTGCGCCGATCTTCTTCCTCTGCGTCGGCAGCAAGGCGAACATCGGAGGCGCCGCTTCGGCCCCGATTATCGCGAGCGCGTTCCACCCTGCCCTGGCGCCGGTCGGCGTGCTGCTGGCCGTGCTCGGCTACACGCTCGGAACGGTCGGCGCTTGGTTGTGCGGATACGTGATGTCGGTGATGACCGGGGAACCGATTGACCTTTCCGGGCCACCACCGACATCGAAATGATCGGATCGTTGGTCGTTAATCGCCGGCCGCCTTTTTTGGCGTAACGACGATCTCGCACTTCTCGATCTTGAGCGGTTCCTTCGTCGCGCCACGGCCTGGCGTTCCAGCCGCCTCGAGCAGCTTGAGGACTCCCTTGCCCTCGACGACCTCGCCGAAGATCGTGTGCTTGCCGTCGAGCCAGGGCGTCTTGACGAAGGTGAGGAAGAACTGGCTGCCGTCTGTCCCGGGGCCGGCGTTCGCCATGCTCAGGAGACCGGGCCGATCGTGCTTGACCTTCGGGTCGAACTCTCCGGCGTACTGGTATCCAGGGCCGCTACGGCCCGTACCGGTCGGGCAGCCGCCCTGCGCCATGAAACCGGGGATCACGCGGTGAAACGTCAGGTCGTCGTAGAAACCGAGGAGTGTCAGATAGACCGTCGACGTGACGTGCTGCGGCGCGGTCTCGGACAGGAGCTTGATCGTCATCTCGCCCTTGTTCGTCTTCATCTTCCACGACCACTCGCTCTTGCCGTCGTAGCCGAAACGCGGCGGTGCCTCGAGCGACGTCTTCCAGTTGGCCTTCTTCGTGTCGACCTTGCGCTCGGCGAGGAGCTTCTTGAAGTTCTCGAGCGTGGCAGGGGTCGCACGACCGGGCGTGATCGTCGCCTTGACGATCGAGAGCGGCTCGGTCGTCGCGCCGCCGCGCGTGCCCTTCGCCTCGAGCTTCTTGAGGGTGTCCATACCCTGGTCGATCTCACCGAAGATCGTGTGCTTGCCGTCGAGCCAAGGCGTCGCCTTGAAGGTGAGGAAGAACTGGCTGCCGTCCGTTCCCGGGCCTCGGTTCGCCATGCTCAGAAGACCACCCTTCGAGTGTTTGACGCTCGGCGAGAACTCGCTCGGGTACTGGTAGCCCGGCCCACCGGTTCCACGACCTTGCGGACAGCCGCCCTGCGCCATGAAGCCGGG
>CAYZGY010000060.1:0-12324 GCA_964478085.1 uncultured Planctomycetia bacterium | reverse complement strand
TGATGTCGTCGTAGAAGCCGAGCTCCGTGAGGTAGATCGTCGACGTGACGTGCATCGGGGCGACGTCCGGGAGGAAGCGCACGCGGATCTTCCCCTTGTTCGTCTCGAGGTTCCAGTAGTAGTCCTTCGAGGCGTCGAAGGTCGCCTTCGCCGGCTTCTTGAGGCTGCTCTTCCACCTCGAGTTGTTCTTGTTGACGTTCGCGCTCTCGATGAACGCGCGGATCGACTTGAGGGCCGGGTCGTCCGCGTCGGCCTTCTGGGCGACGGCCGAGGTCGACATCGAAAACACGAGAATCGCCGCGGCCGCGATGGGCGCGGTTCGCGTTCCGAGGAGAGTGGAGCTCGAAAGGGTCTTCACGGTGGATACCTCACATCAGACTTGGGAATTCCGTTGATCGACGCAAACATACGACGCACACGGCGGCAGGCCAACCGAATTCCACCGGTCGAGCCACAGGCGATTTCTCTGGTCGCTGAGGGGCGATCACGCCAAACTGTCCTCTCGAATCAGGAATCTCCGGGAAATCGAGAGTAGAGCCATGAACGCACGATCCCACTTCAAGAACCCCCTCGTCGCCGGCACGATCGCCCTCGTCGTCTTTTCGACGTGCTCGTTCGCCCTCGTCTTCCGCCTCGCGCTCGAGGGCGACATTCTGGAAGCGGCTCCGCAGAAGAAGCCGGTCGAGCGGCCTCGCGTCGTCACCCCGGGTGTCGGGACGAAGCCGCCGTCGGACGCCATCGTCCTCTTCGACGGCACGAATCTCGATGAATTCACCAAGGGAAACGGGGACCCGGCCGCTTGGGACATCAAGACCGCGCCCGGAGTCATGACGATCCCGAAGGGCGGGGGCAGCATCTACACGAAGCGAAAGTTCGGCGATATCCAGCTCCACCTCGAGTTCCGTGCGCCGAAGGGAAGCAAGAAGGGCGAGAGCAAGGGCAACAGCGGCCTCAAGCTCCACAACGCGTACGAGGTCCAGATTCTCGACAACTACGAGAACACGTCGAACCCGCTGGGTCAGTGCGCGTCGGTCTACAAACAGCACAGGCCGTACGTCAACGCGTGCCGTCCCCCCGGGGAGTGGCAGACCTACGACATCATCTTCCGCGCGCCGTACTGGGACGAGGACGGGGACGTCATTCAGTTCGGTCGATTCACCGTGATCCACAACGGCGTCGTCGTCCAGGACAACTCGGAGCTCTGGGACGAGCGCACGAACAATCCGAAACCCGGACCGTCGACCTACAAAGAGTCGTTCTTCATCCAAGACCACGGTAGCCCGGTCAGCTTCCGCAACATCTGGGTGCGTGAGCTCGAGCGCAAGCCCCCGCAGAGCCAGTGGAAGAAGCCGGGCTGGCGCAAGAAGGCCAAGAACGAAAAGAGGAAGTAAGGCGTTGTCCAGCGCTCTCCGCAGCGAGATCAGCGCCGTTCTTCCGCAAGACCTGCCGAATCGTGAAGACGTCGTCGAGAAGACGGCGCAGCACGCCGCGGAGATGCTCGCGATCAACGAGGTGATGAACCTCACCTCGATCAAAGAGCCCCGCGACGTCGCGATCAAGCACGTCCTCGACTCGCTCGCTCCCTGGCGACTCTTCGAGCGCTCCGAGAGCCTCCTCGACATCGGATCGGGCGGCGGCTTTCCGGGCATCCCGTTGGCGGTCGTCTACCCCGAGAAGCTCTTCATCCTGTGCGATTCGACACGCAAGAAGGCCGCCTTCATCGCCGACGTCGTCGAACGCCTCGAGCTGACGAACGTCGCGGTCTTCGGTGAGCGCGGCGAGACCGTCCTCCAGGAAGAGAGTGTCGACACCGTCTTCGGCCGCGCCGTCGGCTCTGCCGCCAAGATCTTCCGCTTCTTGGCCCCCGCGGCCGATCGCTTCGAACGGCTCGTGCTCTACAAAGGCCCGGCAGCGGCCGAAGAGTGCGCCGACGCGGCCGAGCAGACGGCCGAGCTCGGGCTCGAGGGTCGAGTGACACTCTCGTACGAGTTGCCCGACGGGGAGGGCTCGCGCACGATTCTCGAATACAGGCGCCACTGGGGACACTGAGCGCTCCCGGACGGTTCCGAACAAACTCCTGAACGCGATCTGCGTATCGCGGTGAGGGCTGCGAATACTCGAACTTTCGTGTTACGCACGCCCGCGAAGTGTCGTTCGAAACGGAAACACCCAACCTGGAGGTTTCGTCGTGCGACACGACCCGAGCATTCTACCGCCCGTTCCGTATTGATTCCGATCTTCTCGACTTCGCACCTTCTCGTTCGTCGCTGTAGCTGTCCTGCTCTCCGCCTCCGCGACGCTCGCGATCGAGATTTGTACGGGCAATTGGAGCAGGTCGACTCGCGTCGGACGCGACACGCCCGTCCTCGGTTGGGCGACGACGAACGACGGGCGTCTCTTCGCTGCCGTCGACGGAATCGGCGTCGTCGAGCACGGCGAAGGCGAGGACGGTGATTCCACCGAGTGGAACCCCATTTCGGGCTCTCCGACGACCGCGACGTCCATCCTCGCTGTCGATGACGAGCTCTGGGTCGGCTCCCGTTCGGACTCATCGCCCCCCGCCTGACCGACGGAACGAACGTCGCCGGTCGGGCTCCGATCGGCGGGCTCGGAAAGAAGGGATCACGCGTCGAGCTTCGAGCGGCCTCGTTGACGAGTCTCGCTCCCGAGACGCTCGAGTACGAGCGGTTCCTCGACGGCGAGTCGGTCGCTCACGGACGAGACACGTCGTTCTATCCCGAAGGCGTCGGCACGAAGACGATTCGTCTCGAGGTCACGGAAGGTCCGCGTCGGCGCGCCGAGCGCGGAAGCGAAGAGGTCTCGATCGTGATCCTCGAGGACTTCGATCGAGACGGACTGCCGAACGTTTGGGAGCTCCAGCACCAACGGAATCCCTTCGACCCGAGCGACGGCGACAAGGATCACGACAACGACATCGTGACGACGTCCAGTGAGATGGGTCGAGGAACCGACCCACGCAATCCGGACTCGGACGGCGATGGCATTCTCGACGGCCCGGAAATCCTCCAAGGCGCAGAGCTTCTGGGTCAACAACCTCGGAAACAGCCCGCACGTCGTCACCGTTCGACTGATAGTTCTCGAAGGGGACGACGAGCCCGTCGTGCTCTTGCGTCGAGCGGACAGCAACAACGACGGCAAGGCCGACATTTCCGACGCCCTGTTCGTCCTCTCGTGGCTCTTCCTCGGAGGTCCTGTTCCCGAGTGCGTCGCGGCTGCGAACGTCAACGGAGACTCAGGCGTGGACGTGTCCGACGTCAGCTATCTCTTGAACCACCTCTTCCTGGGCGGCGCGCGCCCTGTCGAGCCGTATCCCGGCTGCGGACCGGCAACGCCGGAGGACATCGAGATGCGTTGTGACGAAACGCCGCGTTCGTGCTCTTGAGAGAGGCGTTTCGCGACCACACGACGTCAGGCGCCGACCTCGCAGTTCGACTCCCCACAATTCGCGCTCGCCTCCGCGCACTCGCCCGGTCCCGGGAACGGGATCGGTACGTCGCCTCCGCCGAAGAGGAACTCGAGGAGAAAGACCGCGTCAGTGAGATTGAGCTGTGCCGAGCCGTCGAAGTCGCAGGCGTCTTCGCAGGCGATCTCGCCTCCGGCGAAGAGGTGGAGCAGGAGCGCGACCGCGTCGGAGATGTTGACCCGGCCGTCGGCGAGGCAGTCTCCACGGCTGAAGAGCTCGGGCTGGAAGTTGACGCCGACAATGCGACCCGGTGTTCCGCCGCGCTCTGCCGAGAGGGTCCAGTGGTCGCCGAAGTCGTTGTCGCGGTTCGGTGAGACATCGGTCAGCTCGACGCTGAATCCGAGACCGTCCGCCTGCTGCGGCCAATCGCCGTCCGTGCCGTAGCGCAGCCAATCGACCGTCGCCGGATGGCCCGTGCCCGCGTCGCGGACGCGCAGGTCTTCACCGTTGTTCGCGAGGCGACCGGCGTAGGGGCCGAAGACGCGCGTCTCGACCGCGACTTGACCACGATGCTGGTCGCGGAAGACCTCGGGGTCCTTCGCCAGGATGATGATCTCGTTGTCCTCGAGCGTCGTCTCGTCGGGGAAGACGAAATCGTTGCGCGTTCCGTCCTCCTGGGTGAAACCCGTACCGACAACCGTCCATCCCGAAATGTCGATCGCCGCTTCGCTGTTGTTCCTGAGCTCGATGAACTCGCCCTCGTCGAGCGCGCCGGGCGGGTTGTACATCAGCTCGGTGATCTTCAGTCGCGGGTGCCCCGTGAAGCGATGGCGGTCCCGCAAGTAGTTGAGAAGGTACGTTCGACGAAGACGCACGTGCGTCCTGACTCGATCGAGGTTCGGGTCGAACGCCGCCGGCGCGTTGCGGTCGTTCGCTGAAGGTCGAGAACGGCCCCACGACCGGATGTCGTCTTGCTGCTCGAAGAAAAGCTTCGTACGCAGCTTCTGAATCCGATCTTCGAAAATGTCCTGGCGGTACTTCTCCTGGAGCACGCTCCAGAGACGCACGACGTACGCACGCTGGTAGTACGTCCCGGCATTCATGAAGAAGCGGTCGAGAAGGTGGTTTCCCGTACCGCCCCCACCGACGCGCGTCGTGTGCCACGGATTCGTTCCGGGGTTGTCCATCAAGTCGTTGAGGACGCCCTCGAAGTTGCCGTCCCAACGTTTGCCGTACGTGAGGTCCATGTCCCACGTCGTCGGCATCCACTTGCCCGTGTCGGTGTCGTGATAGAGGTAGTGATTCTTGTGCGGATAGTCGCGGTTGTTCGTCAGCACCTGCCCGAGTTGGTACTCGATGATGCCGTCCTCGTTCGTCTTCTCCTTGAAGAAGTTGACGAGGTTCGCGCTGCCGTTCGTGCCGTGGAGCTCGTTGAGGAAGGCGCGGAGGTCGGTCATGCTCGGATCGTCCTCGTTCGTCTTCTTCTCGTACGTTCCCGTTCGCTCCTCTCGCGACGCCGTCGCCTTGTAGAGGTTGCCGTCGTCGTTGGGGTTGGTGCGCGGGAGGTTTCGCGTGCCGCCGTGCTCGAGCTCCGCGTAGAGACCGAAGTACTGCCCGTTCACCTGCATGCGGAAGTAGCGGTGGTAACAGTGCGGGTTCCCCACACCAGCGAACGTCTTCCACGACATGTGCTCGCGGATCAGCGACTTGTCGGTCCAGAGGCTCTGCAGGTTGATCTTTCGAACGCCGCGGAAGTCATGTCCTTGCGGGAACTTCACCTTGAGGAACTTCTTGATGACGTCGGGATCGCCACAGACCGACTGCCCGCGACGGCGGATACCGACACCGAGCCGAAGATCGCCCTTGTAGGCGAAGTTGCAAGGCTGGTAGTTCGTGCAGTTGAGATTGGCGATGAGCGTCTTCGGATTCGCCCCACTTTCCGGACGGAAGAGAACGGTGTAGACGGGAAGATCCGTGTCCGGCTGCTCGTCGTTGACGTAGTACGCGCGCGAACGCACTGTTGCCGAATCCGGCGGGAAGGTACGAGTCGTCGTTCTCTCTTCGGAGCCGGCGACGATGCGGTAGGTCACCTGGCTCGCGTGCGGCTGCGGCGGCAGCTCCACGCCCCAGATGCCGTCACCGGCTTCGCCGTCACCCGCGAGGCCGTCGTCCGCGAGCGCAAGCTCCTGCTCTTCGTCGCCACCGATGACCTGCAGCTGAAGTGTCACCGTGCCGACGCTCCCTCCTTGCACACGCGTCGTGATGAACACGGGGTCGGTCGACCTCGGCTCGCGCGGGAAGCGGTTGAACGCGTCGACGAAGGGAGGGATCACCTCCGAATGGTTTCCGTTGCGCAGCCCGGGACTCGCGGTCGAGCCGGCCGCCTGCGACCAATAGACGCCACGGGTCGGACTCGCGCCCGAGATGCGGAAGGTGAGCTTCGCCTCGCCTGCGAGGTGGCGAAAATCGACCTTGAGCTCGTAGGTCAGATCTCGGTCTCGATCGAGCCCCTCCTCGACGTCGAACGAGATTCCCTGCGTTCGCCCCGTGCCACGCCCGGTCGACACGAGGTGAAGAACGCCACCCTCCTTCGAGTCGGGGTCGGCCTCCCAGAAGCTCGTCTCGTGACTGCCGCGGATCTCCCAGCCGTCGACGTTCTCGTCGAACGTGCCGTTCGGGAGGATCTCGACGTCGGGCTGATCGGTTCGGCGCAGAGAGATGTTGTCGATGAGAAACTCTCCCGGTCCGCCGTTGTAGATCAGAAGACGATCGGAGGTCGCGTAACCCGACGCACCGACGCTCGTCGTCCCTTCGGGCCTGACGGGCTGGGCCTCGTTCCACGATCCGGCGAAGTCGGACGGTGCGGTCTCGTTCATCTTCTCGAGGCTGATTCCGAATCCGTCGGCAACCATCGGCCAATCGCCGCCGTCACGATAACGGACGGAATCGACCACCTCTCCGTTTCCGTCGACGAGCGTCAGTCGCTCGCCCGAATTCGAAAGCTGGCCGACGTAATCCCCGACGACATTCTCGACCCCGAACTCCTCCTTCACGGCCTCTGCGTTGCGCGCGACGGCGAGGTATCCGTTCGCCGGAATTGATGCGTCGTCGTCGAAGATGAACGTGAAGCCGTCGAGGAAGAACCAACCGCGCAGCGAGATCGGCGCATCGGTCGTGTTCGCGAGCTCGACGAACTCGAGATCCTCCTCGCCCCTGCCGGGCGGGTGGTAGAAGATCTCGTTGATCGTCACACGGGGCGTCGCCGGTTCAGGGAGCGGACAGCTGACCGAGTGATTTGCGCGGTTCGGCGTCGGTCCGGTCTCCGCGTTCGAGCTCCAGTTCGACGCGAGGCTCGAGTCGGCCGTCGCGCAGATTCGCTCGAGCGACCCGCCGAGTCCGTCGGCGCTCGAGCTCCACGGCGACTCATCATCGTAGCGGACCTCGTCGACGAGAACGCCTCGCGCATCGACGAGCGCGATCTTCTCCGTTCCGTTGTCGAGCGAGCCGCGAAAGTTGCCGAGAAGTACGTGCCGCGAGATTCCGAAGGCCTCGGCGACCGCGTCACGATCGTGCGAGACGACGAGGAAGCCGCGCGGATGAATCGTCGTGCCTTCGGGAAAGTCGAACTCGATTCCTGAACGCAGCCGCCAGCCGCTGAGATCGACCGCCTGGGCGCCCGGATTGAAGATCTCGACGAACTCATGGTTCGGGCTCTCGACCGGGTTGTAGTGGATCTCGTTGATGACGACCGCGAAGGACGTCGAACCGAACGTGAGGCACACCGTGAGCGCGAGGCTCGCCAACGCGAGCGGGCGGAGATTCCGCATGCAGTTTCCTTTCAACACCAAAACCCGAACGGCCGTCAGCTCCCTGAGCGCGACGGCCGCTCTCGAGCCCCATTATGGTGGCTGAGCGGGTCCGAGTCTATCACTCGGAGGGCACGATCGAGAGACTGCGGCTCATCCGTCACCGAGCCGGAGAACGCACCGCGAGAAAAGGCGCGCGACTCGGAGGTGTGAAAGCTCTCGAGTAGACCGTCCTCTCGGCGAAAACGAGCGTTTCCGGCCTTCGGCCCCGGCTGCGCGCACGAAGGGCTATCAGGAACTCGACCCTCCCCCCCCAAAAGCTCGAGCCACGCGGCGCATCGCCGCGTCGTGACGTCATCTCGACATCCGCCGCCCCTCGGCCTCAGTATCGCCCTCAGCATCCGGTTCCTGCGCAACGTCGTCACCCGAAGAGCCACTCTGTGCGAACGCCCGCGATGCCACGAGCACGAATCCGCTGAGAAGACCCAGGGACCGGCTGGAGCGAGCTGACGTCCCGATCAACGGCTCGAGGCGAGCTCCTCGGGTCGAACGACGCCGAGGTCGATCGCGGTCCCGTCGATGAGCACTTCACGCGTGAAGAGCTCACGGCGGTGGCGACGCACGACGAGCGTGCCGCGCCCCTGCGGCAGGCCCGAGAGCTCGAAGTGGCCGCTCGCGTCAATCGAGGCGGTTTCGAGCAGGACTCCGGAGCTTCGATACGCGACACCCGTCGCTCGCACGCGACCGCCGGTGTCGACTCGACCCTGGGCGACCGCACCACCGCGGCGCAGGACCAAGTCTCCGAGGCGAACCTCCCGACGGCGCACGGAGAAATCGACGACGGCCGTCTCGTAACCGGGAGCCGAGACCGCGAGCTTGACGTCGCCCGGCGTGAACGGACCGAGCGTCGCGTCTCCGTTCGGGAACGAAGACTCCTCGACGGTGACTCCCTCGATCGGCCAGACGGAGATCTTCGCGGGGATCGCAGTCGGCTCGCCGTTCGCCACGCCTCCCAGGACCCGCAACTGGGCGAGATGCCCTCGCACGAGCTCGAATCGGAGCACGCGCTCTTCGTCCCCCAACGCCATCATCTCGCTGACGGTCGCCTCCGAGGTCACGAAGCGACGCTCCGGATCGCTGACGACGACGCGAAGACCTTCGGCCGCGTGCTTCCAGGACGACCGGCCGACCTCCGAGACGCGCGGCTCGAGCGCGCTGCCGTCGGCGAGCGTGCCTCGGACGACGAGACCGTCGACGGGCTTTCGTGTCTCGGCGTCGAAAATCTCGACGTCGATCGCAAAGAAGCTGTCAGCGCCGACCGGACGCGAGTCACAACCCGCGACCAGCCACACACTCGACAGCGCGAGCCAGAGGGGAGCGGTTCGCATGACGAGAGAGAAGCGACCACGAGGGTCGCTCACTGGAAGTCGTTTGTTTTGATCGTCTTGGAATGATCGAGCAGGACGCTCGACCGGGGTATGGTGCGTCAGTCGACCGCCTACATCCAGGAATTTCGGCTCGATCAGGGCAGGATCCGGAGTCTTACCCGGCGCAGGAGAGACCCCGCAAACGACGACGCAGTAGCCACTTACAAAGCGCCCGGGTCAAGCTGAGGATTCTCGGACCGTCGCCGGAGTCACTTTTTGATCCGGACGAGCCGCTCCGCGACCCATTTCGCCTGATCCTCGAGCTCGACTCGGCGATAGAACCGCTCGAGCTGCTCGTAGCGCTTGACCGGATCGAGCTTCGTCGACCACGTGAGCTTTCGCAGGCAGACCGGGCAGAGGTGGAGCGGCTGAGCCTTCGACTCCTCGAGGCTGTTCGAGCCGTTGACCACGCACTCGTAGAAGATGCAGTGGTGCATGCCGAACATGTGGAGGGTCTCGTGGACGAGCGTGTGCGCGGCTTGCCCGAAGGTCTCGGCCTTCTGATTCGGCCCCTCCTTCTCGCCGAAGAAGCTCGGATGGTTGCGCGCGAAGCTGTAGACGCCGACGCGCTTCTTGAGGTACGCCTGCCCGAAGACGAAGTTCCACGACTCCTCGGGGTAGAGGTCCTCCATCGTGATGCCGAGGCAGCAGTAGCCGTCCTTCGGCAGTTTCCGCGTCAGCATCGAAAGCAGCGGCCCCGTGAGGTACTGCCGTTTGTCCGTAAACCCGTTGATACGGTTCTTGAGCGTCGTCCCTTCGAGAGACTGCGTCGGGAGCACCTTGACAGGCATCTGGAAGAAGATCGCCGCGTACTCCCTCAGCTTCTCGACACTCGGCGCCCTGCCTCCCTCGAGATCCGCGCCTTCGAACTTGCCGATCGGCTGCAGGTAGATCGTCCCGCGCTTCGAGCTCGGACGATTCGGGTCGTAGCCGAGGTACTGCTCGTACGTCTGCCCCGACTCGTCGTGCTCCGCGAGCCAGTCGCCGGGCTTCGGCGCGCGTTTCGCCTCGAATTTGCCGAAGTCCTCGGAGAAGACTCGCTGGAGCGTCTCGGACATCCTCTTCGTCGATCCGACCGCGTCGAGGCGCGTCTCTCGATTCGGGGGGTACACGATGTCGCGTCGCTTCTGATCGGAGTGGAACCACCAGGCGGCGAAGGTAGCCGAGCCGGCGAGGACGAGCAAGAGCGACACGAGAGTCGACTTTCGGTTGAGCATCGCGAGTCTCCTGCCCCCATAGACGCGAGCGAATCGCTCGAGTTGCACGCGTCGCGAGTTCTTACGCTTCGTTCGCCTCGGCCTTCAGCGATTCGAGCCGGCTGTTGTAGAACGCGATCGTCTCGCGCCTCCGCAACATCCCCACGAGCCTTCCGGGGCGGCCGTCCTCTTCGATCGCGTCGACGACGGGGAGCTCGTCGATGTTCTTCTCGGTGAATCGACGGAGCGCGCGATTGAGATCGTCGTCGGGACGCACGAAGAGGAAGTCCGAGACCATCACGTCGCCCGCGACGACGACCTCCCAGATATCGTCGTCGTAGTAGTACCGACGCACGTCGCTCTCCGCGAAGATGCCGATCATACGACCGCCGCCACCGACGATGGGGAAGTAGTCCTGCCGCGTGTTCGCGATGTCGTGGACGATGTCCTTGAGCTTCGCGCCGGGGTGGAAGGTCAGCAGATCCTCGCTCACCGGCCGGTAGACCTGCTCGACCTGAATCTCGGCGAGGACGTCGACGATGAGGTCGCCGCGGTGCGCACCCGATTCGAGGTGAGAGCGCACCTGCTTGACGTAGAGCGTCGTGCGACGGCAGAGGAGGAAGCAGAGCGTCGAGACCCACATCGATGGCAGGAGCAGGCGATAGTCACCCGTCATCTCCGAGACCATGACGATCGTCGAGAACGGAGCGCGCGCTATGCCCGCGAAGAAGCCCGCCATGCCGACGACGACGTACCCGCCCGGCTGCGTGACGACTTCGGGCCAGAGGTCGTGAAAGAACCCGCCGACGCACGCGCCGACACAACCGCCGATGACCATCGACGGACCGAAGACCCCGCCCGATCCCCCCGAGCTGATCGTCAGCGACGTCGTCAGGATCTTCCCGAACGCGATCGCGAGCAGGAGCCCGAAGCCGAGAGTCGCCCCGGGCTCCATCGCCTCGGCGATCGCGCCGTACCCTGCGGAGAGCACCGCGAGCGCCTGGGGGTCTTCCCCGAACGAGTAAAAGAGCGCGATCGCGAAGATCCCGGCGAGCGTCGCGCCGATCGCCGGCTTGATCGGCTTCGGTAGACGGATGCGATCGAACACGCGGTGCGTGCCGTAGAAGACCTTCACGTAAAGCATCCCGCTGATGACGAGAACTCCGGCGAGCAACGTCAGCGGAAGCAGCTCGAGGAGATTCGTGAAGCCGTAGTCGTGCGGCTTGCCGAAGAGCGGCGAGAAGCGCGTCGCCTCGGGCAGGACGAGCGAGTAGACGCTGTACCCGACGATCGACGAGATCGCCGCCGGGACGATCGCCTCACTCTCGAAGTCTCCTTCGCGATAGAAGATCTCCCCCGCGAAGAGCGCGCCCGCGAGTGGCGCCCGAAAGATGGCCCCGACGCCCGCGCCCATGCCTGCCGCGAGCATCAGTCGACGATCACGCGCCGAGAGCTTGAACCTCGTCGCGAGGAGAGAGCCGAAGCCCGCGCCGATCTGCGCGATCGGCCCTTCGCGTCCGCCCGATCCCCCGGTGCCGATCGTGATCGCGGAGGCGAGCATCTTGACGAGCGGAATGCGCGAGCGAATCTTGCCGCGCTTCTCGTGAAAGGCCTCGATCGCCGCGTCCGTCCCGTGCCCCTCCGCCTCGGGCGCGAATTTGTAGACGATCCATCCCGACAGGAGCCCCCCACCTGCGAGGAGCGGGAGAAGCCACCAAATCGAGAAGGTCTGGTCGAACGCGTGGAACCACTTCGGCTCGGCCTCGGCCTCGGCAGGGAAATATCCCGCGACCCCTCCGAGACAGAAATGCGTCGTCGCGCCGAGCAAGAACTGAAATGCGATCGCGCCCGCTCCCGCGATGCATCCGACGAGCGACGAGAGCACGAACCACTTGCCCGTGGAGCGAAGGTCGATGCCTTGAGCGAGTCTTCGAAGCGCGTGCATCAGCAGCGTGGGAAGTTTGCGGAAGGGACAAGCGGATGGGACAAGCGGAAGCGCCGGACTCTACCCGAGCGCTCGCCGGGCCGCAAGCGTCTCGGAATCGCGAATTCGAGGTGGTACAAACGAGCCATGAGCACCCCTCTCTGGCGCCCGTCCGCCGAGCGTTGCGCGGCGGCCCGCCTCATCGAGTTCACCGAACGGCTCAGCACTCGCGGTTTCGGCCCGTTCACCGACTACGCGGAGCTCCACCGCTGGTCGATCGAGTCCAAGGACGAGTTTTGGCACGCGGTTCTCGAGTACGGCGAAATCGCGCACTCGGGTGACGCGACGCGAGTCCGCGTCGGCGACGATCTTCCCGGCGCTGAGTGGTTCCCCGACGTCGAGCTCAACTACGCCGAGAATCTGCTGCGCGCTCCGGACGAGAGCCTCGCGATCATCTTCGAGGCGGAGCGTGACGAATTCCGCCGCGAGATCTCCTTCGGGGAGCTGCGTGGGCTCGTCGCGCGAGCGCGCGCGGGTTTCGAGCGGC
>CAYZGY010000059.1:12327-17541 GCA_964478085.1 uncultured Planctomycetia bacterium | reverse complement strand
GTGTGGGCATCGTGATCGCCACCCGTTCGGAAGGACTCGCCGATGCGTCCGCGCCGCTCGAGCTTGCCCCCCTTCGTGTACCCCTCGAAGAGCTGCACGCCGTCGCCGCCGACCGCAAAGAGCCGGTCGCCATAGACGAGGAGTCCTTGCGGACCGCGACCACCGAGCCCCTCCGCGATGACCTCATGACGATCGTAGAGTCCGTCGCCGTCGTCGTCGTAGAGTCGCCGAACGCGCCGGCCGTCGCCCACGAGCAGACGCCCCTGCCCGTCGAACTCGATGTCGTACGAGCCGCCGCAGAGATCGCGCGGCGCCGCTTTGTAGATGCGGAAGCCCGCGGGGATCTGGAATTGATCCTCGAGGTACTCGGGCGTGTCGGCACGACCGAACGAACTGAGGCACGCAAGGGCAGCAGTGAATCCAGGAACGACGCGTGACGCGAAAAACATCTCTATCTCCTCGTCTGATCTACGAGAAAGTCAATTCCGTACGGTCTGCGGCGACTTGAACATTGTCGATCGGCTCCGCCTCGAGCGCCTCCCGAATCTCGTCGTGCACGTGGACGAGAAAGACCGAGCACTCGCTGAACAGCGACGCGTGCTCGCGCACTTCCGAGAGCGCGATATGACGCGAGGAATCCAGCTCGAGGACCGTGCATTCGAGAAGCAAGACGTCGCAACGACCGATGAGATCCTCGACACCGGGACACCAAGCCGTATCTCCGCTGATGCCGAAGCGAACCTCCCCAAGCTGGAAAATGAGCGCGATCGAGCTCGGATGATGCTCGACGGGAATCGTGTCGACGGTCACTCCACCGCAGTCGATTCCGCTCGCAGCCTCGACATCGAGCTCGCGATAGCTGACCTCGAAGGTCGCCTTTTCACTGCTCGCGATCTCGCCGTAGCAGATCTCGAGGAGCGACTCGAGGCACTTCTTCGTCCCGGTCGGCCCCACGACCTCGAGAGGCTTTGTCCTGCCGTCGAGAAACAACATGCGCAGGTAGAGGAACGGCCAACCAGCGACGTGATCGCCGTGAAGATGCGTGAAGAACACCTTCTCGATCTCGTTCGTGTCGATCGCCGCCTTCTCCATCGAGTAGCCGATCGTCGGGCCACAGTCGATGAGGAAGCTGCCGTTCTCGCGCAGAACGAGCACGGCTTGACTGGCGCGCGCGTCCGAATTGAACGCGTTCCCGGTTCCGAGGAGGACAATTCGATGGTCAGGCATGGTTTTCGAACGGAAGATACCGCCCGAGAGCTGACAAGATCAAGAATCGCTGTGCGCGCCCGTACCGGAATCCGCATGAGAATCCGTGTGGGAATCGCCGTGCGAGTGCCCGTGCGCGCAGCCACAATTCACGCGCTGCGGCTTGATCACGCCCTGGTTCGCCTCTTCGAAGAAGAACTTCGCGCGCTTCTTCGGATGATTGCCGAGCTCGTCCATCGTCGCGGCGTCGAAGAGCCGTCCGTTGATCATCGTCAGTCGCACCGAGTGCGAGTTGCGGATGTTCTCGAGCGGGTTCTTCTCGAGCACGACGAGGTCGGCGAGCTTGCCGGGCTCGATCGAGCCGATGTCCCTGTCGAGCCCGACGTACCACGCGCCGTTGAGCGTCACCGATCGCAGCGCCTCGTGCTCGGACATGCCGCCTTGAACGAACATCCACAGCTCCCAGTGCGCCGCGAGCCCCTCGCGCTGTCCGTGGGCGCCGAGGTTGATCTTGACGCCGACGTCGGAGAGCTTCTTGCAGACGCTCGCCGCGTTGATGTGGTTGTACTCCTCCTCGGGAGCCTTCGTTCGGCGTCGCGAGCGCGCATCGATCATCGCGCGCGGCACGAAAGTCAGGAATCGCTCGTCCTCCCAGACGTTCGTGTGGTGATACCAGTAGTTTTCTCCCGAGATGCCTCCGTAACCGACGCCGAGTGTCGGCGTCAGGCCGACGGGGGTCGACCTCCAAAGATCGACGACGTCGTCGTAGATCTTCGCGACCGGGAGGCAGTGCTCGACGCCTGTGTGACCGTCGACGACCATCGTCATGTTGTGCATGAACAGCGAGCCGCCTTCGGGAACGACCATCATGCCGATCTCACGAGCGGCGACGAGCACCTGCTGGCGCTGGTTGCGACGCGGCTGGTTGTAGCTCTTGACGCTGATCGCTCCGACGGCCTTCATCCGGCGAAGGTGGAAGCGCGCATCGTCGAGACTGTCGACCTCGGCTTTGAAGTCGCCGGCGGCGCCGTAGAGGATCGTTCCCGTCGAGTAGATTCTCGGTGCACGCGTGACGCCGGCCTTCGCCATCTCGCTCGCGGCGAAGATCATCGACGTGTCGGCCGACGGGTCGTGGATCGTCGTGACTCCGAAGGAGAGCTGCGAGTACGAGATCCAATTCTGCTGCGGGATGAGCTCCGAAGAGCCCTGCGCTCCGTGCGCGTGAACGTCGACGAGCCCGGGGATGATCGTCGCCCCCTCGACGTCGACGATGTGCGCGCCATCGGGAATCGTGACGTTCTCGGTCTTGCCGACCGCGACGATGCGATTGCGCTCGACGACGATCGAGCCCTCCTCGATGATCTCGTCACCCTTCATCGAGATGATTCTCGCCCCGACAAGGGCGACGACGCCCGTCGGAACGTCGTAAGGATACGAGAAGCCGATCTTCGTCAAACGTGGCGCGGGAGCCTTCTTGTCCTTCGCCGGCTTCTTCCCTCCGGCGAGAAAATAGAACGCCGCCGCGAGCGATTGCGTGTAGAGGTCCGGGCCGAGCGACCAGTGAAGCTGCTTCGAGTCGCCCGACCAGTGGATATATTCGCCCGCATCCTTCGTCACCTTCTGAAACGGCAAGGAGCGAGTCCCGGGACCGACGTCGATCGGCTTTCCCGTGGCGATGAACGGCAAGATGAACGCGTGGAAGCGTTCGCGGAAGGCGACCCAGCGCCCGTCCGGAGAGACGCGAAACTCGGTCGCGTTCGCGCTCTGGAGGTGTGTCCGCTCCTCCTTGCCATCGAGACCGATGCTCTTGAGAGCGCGCTTCCCTCCGTACCCATGGAAGAACACGCGCGTCGAGGAGCTACCGAAGTGCGGATCGGAGCCGCTCGTGCTGATTCGTTCGGCGGCCCCCGTAGCGACGTCGACCTTCCACAGCCCGCCTTCCCGAGACCAGAGCCGACTCGTGAGGTAACCGCCTCCTGTCTTACGGTAGACGACCGTCTTGCCGTCGGGCGAGTAGACGGGCGAGACGTAGTGCCCCTTCGCTTTCGTCAGCACGCGCGGGTTCGATCCGTCGACGCCGACGTCGCGGATGCTTCCGAGGTTTTGATCGTTCCAGGCCGCGTAGACGACGCGCTTTCCGTCGCGCGAGAAGGATGGGTAGAACTCGAAGTTCTCGGCGTCCTTCGTCAGTCGCTTCGCCTGGCCCTTGGGCAGGTCCTTGATCCAGATGTGACCGAGGGTCTGGAAGACGACCTTGTCGCCGCGTGGCGACACTTGCGCCCAGCGGAGCATCTTCGTCTCGAGCTTCTCGGGAGCGACCTCGATCGGATAGCGCAGCGGCTCCATGATCGTGCGAGTGTGCTCGACGCGAAACGGAATCACGCGCGAAGCTCTCGTCGCAACGTCGACGCGTCGGATCTTTCCGGCGGCCCAGAAGACGATCTCCTTGCCGTCCGGCGTCCACGCCATCGTCGGGTACACCCCGTGGATCGCCCACGTCTCTTGCATGTCGCGCTCGAGCTTGTCGTAGATCGGCGCCTCTTCGCCCGACTCGAGATCGCGCACGAAGAGAACGCTCTGAAAGCGAACGCGGCGAACGAACGCGAGCGTCTTGCCGTCCGGTGAGGGCGTCGGGCGAATCGCGCCGCCCGGTCCACCGGTGATCGTCTGGGTCTTTCCCGTCTCGCGATCGAGACGACGGATCTGGTAGATCCCCGTGTTCGAGTCCTTGTTGTACTCGAACGTCGAGCCGCGCGTCGCGTCGAGACTGTAGTACACGTAGCGACCGTCGGGGGAGAACATCGGCTCGCCGAGGTCCTTCTGATCGTTCGGTCGAGCGACGAGCTGAACGCCCGAGCCACCCGTGTGGTGGTACATCCAGATTTCGCCGGCGCCGAGCGAGCGACGCGAGGTAAAGTGCTTGCGAGCGATCACGTACTCGCCATCCGGACTCCAAGCCGGACTGTTGAGCAGACGAAACGTCTCCTTCGTCACCGCTCGCGGGTTCGACCCGTCCCGATCGATGATCCAAATATTGTCTCCACCACCACGATCACTCGTGAACGCGATCGACTTGCCATCCGGACTGAATCGCGGTTGCATGTCCCACGCGAGCCCGCTCGTGATCGGTCGCGCTTGACCGCTCTTGCCGACAATGTAGAGATCTCCGAGCAAATCGAAGACGATCTCCTCTCCGTCGGGACTGACGTCGACGCTCATCCACGTGCCCTCGTCCGTCTCGATCGGCACCTCGCGGCTCGGACCGAAGGGCTTGTTGACGTCCCACTCCTTCGATTCGGACTTCGCGTCCGCCTTGGCCTCTTTCTTCGACGCGTCCTTGCCCTTCCCCTTCGCCTTCTTGTCACTGGCGAACAAGGGAAGCACGAGAAGACTCGACACGACAAAAACGACCGCTCGAACGGCTGGATTCACTCTCACGTTTCTCTCCGTCCTTCGGGACCCGAACTCGGTGAATCCGCCCATTCTCGACCACCGCCCGATCTTCGCCAGAGCAAAATGGGCATCCGCGACTCGTGCGGCGTTTGTTCGTGAGCCGCCCGGCGAAATTCAGGGATCCCCGGCTCCCCAGATGAGAATCTCGCCGACCTTCCCCTGCACCCCACCGACTCTCGACACGCGGAGCAACCGTCCCGCTGTCGAGCACATCCCAGACGAGGATCTTGCCGTCGACGAATCCCGCGGCGAGTCGGGCCGAGTCCGGTGAAAACCAGAGCAGCATACGGTGCACTGAATCTCGACCGAGGGGGTTCAGGTCGACAGACCGCTCGCCGATTCCACCGCAAAGGGAAACTCGGGAGCTGCGAGACCTCTCATCCTTGACGAGGAGATTCGCGGCCATGACTACGTGCTGTCTTCGTCGGTGGACGCTCCGTGCGTTCGTCTCTGTCTGTACGCTCGTTCCCTTTCTGAGTTCCTGCGGCGGCTCATCTTCTTCGAGCACCCCTGCCGAGGGTCTCGAGCTTCCGACCGAAGTTTCCGCTGTCGCAC
>CAYZGY010000059.1:8094-12317 GCA_964478085.1 uncultured Planctomycetia bacterium | reverse complement strand
GAGATCCGCCTCGGGCGGGCAGCGCGCGCCGCTGGACTCGGAGCGGCTCTGCGCTCGATCGGCAGAGCGATCGGCGATCTCGAAGACGACGCCGACTACCACACGACGCCCGTGAAGAAGTTCGTCGAGATCGAGGTGCTCGACATCTTCGACATCATCGAGCAGATCTTCGACGCCGTCCGTCAGACGAACCACGAAGCCCACGTCGGCGACGGCTGGTACAAGTGCCTCATCGCGTGGGAAGAGGAGGGCGACGGCGGCGTGACGCAGACGCTGATGCAGGAGTGGTACGTTCGTGCGTTCTACACGGGCTCGACCTACTCGATGCAGTTCAAGGTCCTCGAGCCGGACGAAGACTCGGGCGACGTCCAGCTCAATCCGCGGACAGGCCGAAGTCACGGAGTCGACGACGGTCTCGGTGGTGTCATCGAGATCAACGAAGGCACGCGAGCGATCGTCTTCCGATCGGAAGTCGACGGCTACGGGCAGGCGGAGTTTCCCGACTGGGATGCGTGTTGGGGACCTGACGCTGTCGACTGCGATGGATAGCCATCACCGCTCCACCGCCCCAGCCGCCCAGCTTCGGTTCGGCCATTCGGCCTGCGCACTAAAAAGCAGCGACACCCGCACAGAGGCAGGGCGGCCGCACACCCATCCGACAAGCGAGCCCCCTCCGAGGTCAGACTCGGATCAGGCCGAGCAGCGCGTCTCGAGGCCCGCGACGATCGCATCGGTGAACTCGATCGTACCGAGCTCCCCCCCGAGGTCGCGTGTCCTCTGCCCGCACGAGAGCGCCGCGTGGCAGGAAGCCTCGATCGCGTCGGCGGCCACCCGGCATCGATCGTCGTCACGCGACTCGGCGAGGTGGCGCAGCATCATGACCGCGGACATCAGGAACGCGAGCGGATTCGCGAGGCCCTTGCCGGCGATATCTGGGGCCGAGCCGTGGACCGCCTCGAAGACCGCGTTCTTCTCGCCGAAGTTCCCGCCCGGAACGGCGCCGAGACCGCCGACGAAGCCGGCGCAGAGATCGCTGACGACGTCGCCGTAGAGGTTCTGCATGAGGAGCACGTCGAAGTCCGACGGATCCTGGACGAGCCGCATGCACGCGGCGTCGATGATGAGCTCGCGGTACTCGACGTCGGGGTACTCCTCCTCGTGCACACGACGCGCGCAACGGAGGAAGAGCCCGTCCGTGAGCTTCATGATATTCGCCTTGTGAAAGACCGTCACGTGGCGGCGCTGGTGACGCACGGCGTAGCGGAACGCGGCTCGAGCGACGCGCAGACAGGCGGATTCGGTCGCGACTTTGAGGCTCGTGACGACGCCGTCTGTAATCTCGTTCTCGACGCCGCTGTAGAGCCCCTCGGTGTTCTCGCGAAAGACGACGATGTCGACGTCTCGAAAGGGCGTCTCGATGCCCGGAAGCGTGCGAACCGGCCGAACGGCCGCGAAGAGATCGAGCTGCGTCCGGAGCGCGACGTTGACCGAGCGGAACCCCTCGCCGACCGGTGTCGTACAGGGACCCTTGAGCGCGACACCGTTCTCGCGAATCGACTCGATCGTCGCCGCGGGCAGAACCTCGCCGCGCTCCTCGACGGCTGCGAGCCCTGCCTGGTGCTCTCGCCACTCGATCGGAGCGCCGGCGGCTTCGAGGATCCTTTGGACGCTTCGCGTCACCTCGGGCCCGATCCCGTCTCCGGGGATCAATGTCACGGTGTGCTGGGTCATCGTCATGCTTCTCCTTGCCTCTTCTTGGTCGCGAAGCTCCCATCGAAGCTTACGAACCTCGCGCCCAGACGGCCAATCGGGCGAGCGCCACCCTAACGCGTGTCGCAAATCTATGACCACAGGGAACTTAAATTCGGCCGGCGTGTCGAGAGTGCACGGGAAAGGTGCATCGACCCGGACTTATCGGACAATGCTCGCTTCCAGCTACCGCCGCGGGGCGGCGGTCTGTAGCATGGAGCCCCCTATAGCCGGACATCCATTTGTCGCGGGCGAACCCCTGCAATTTCCATGAAGACGATCATTCTCGACGAGCCGGAGCACTTCCGCCGCATCTCGACCGATCCGCCGGCGAGCGCCCCACCCGGGCATGCGCTCCTGCGCGTCGACCGCGTCGGGATCTGCGGCACCGACCTGCACGCCTTCCGCGGCCGCCAGCCGTTCTTCAGCTACCCCCGGATCCTCGGCCACGAGCTCGGCGTCGAGATCGTCGAGCTTGGTGACGGCGAGACGGACCTCCAGGTAGGCGATCGCTGCTGCGTCGAGCCCTACCTCAACTGCGGGACGTGCATCGCCTGCCGGCGTGACAAGCCCAACTGCTGCACGAGCCTGAAGGTCCTCGGCGTCCACGTCGACGGCGGCATGCGCGAGGCGATCGCGATGCCTTTCGAGAAGCTTCACGTCTCGAAGACGCTCTCGACCGATCAATTGGCCCTCGTCGAGACCCTCGGCATCGGCGCACACGCCGTCGACCGCGCCCAGATCGAGCCGGGCGAGAATGTCCTCGTCATCGGCGTCGGGCCGATCGGCCTCTCGGTGGTTCAGTTCGCAGAGGTCGCCGGTGCGGACCTCACGGTCTTCGACCTCAACCCCTCGCGCCTCGACTTTTGTCGCGAGCAGTTCGGTGTGACGAAGACGGTCGACGGCAGCGAGATCACCGAGACGGAAGACGTCGTCGCGCACCTCGCCGATCTCGGCGGCGGCGACCTGCCGACACTCGTCTTCGACGTCACGGGACATCCCGGCTCGATGGCGCGCAGCTTCGAGCTCGTCGCGAACGGCGGCAAGCTCGTCTTCGTCGGACTCTTCATCGGGGACGTGACGTTTCACGACCCCGAGTTCCATCGCAAAGAGATGACGCTCCTCTCCTCGCGCAACTCGCGTCCGCAGGACTTTCGCCGCATCCTCGAGCTCATGGAGAGCGGCGAGATCGATACGGCACCGTGGATCACGCACCGCGCGAGCTTCGACAACCTCATCGAGGAGTTCCCCGGCTGGCTCGAGCCCGACGCCGGCGTCGTCAAGGCGGTGCTCGAGCTATGAGAGCGCGAGTCGTGATTCGGTCGGCACTGCTCGCGGTGCTCCTCCTCGTGCCTCTTCTCGACGGCTGCAAATCTCGCGACGGTCTCTTCTACGATGTCGCCGAAGATCAGGACGTCGAGTTCATCAGCTACTCGGGTGATCGCCTCTGGTACCTGATCGACACGATGGGCTCCGGTGTCGCCGCAGGAGACTACGACGGCGATGGCGATCTCGATCTCTACCTCTGCAGCGGCCACGCGATTCTCGACGCCTTCCTCGAGGAGGCCGACGAGTATCCCGACGCCCTCTGGCGCAACGAAGGCGACGGCAGATTCGTCAACGTGACGAAGGAAGCGCGTCTCGGAGCGACGGGCTGGTCGCACGCCGCGGTCTTCGCCGACTACGACGGCGACGCCGCCCTCGACCTCTACGTCACGCGTCATGGCGCGAACCTGCTCTACCAAAACCAAGGCGACGGCACCTTCGTCGAGGTGGCCCAGCCTGTCGGGGTCGCTCACACGGGATTCGGTGCCGGGGCCTGCTTCGCCGACTTCGACGGCGACCGCGATCTCGACCTCTACGTCGCGAACTACGCGATCTACGACATCGCGAAGGAGAAGGACAAGGTCGACTGGTTCGACAAGGGCGTCGAGCAGTTTCCGCAGTACTTCGAGCAGGAGGACAACGTCCTCTATCGCAACGATGGCGACGGCACGTTCACCGACGTGACCGAGGAGACCGGAGCCGCGGGACACGGACGCAGTCTCGGTGTTCTCGCGACCGACATCGACGACGACGGCGATCTCGATATCTTCATCGGCAACGACGTCGGCGATAACAACCTCCTCATCAACGAGGACGGCAAGTTCATCGAGGAAGGCCTGCTCGCGGGCGTCGCGAAGAACAACGACGGCAACTTCGAGGCGAGCATGGGCGTCGCTGGTGGCGACTACGACAACGATGGCGACATCGATCTCATCGTGACCAACTACGGCGGCGAGCAAAACACGCTCTATCGCAACGAGGGCGACGGGGTCTTCGTCGACGTCACGCGAGAGATCGGACTCGTCAATCAAACCGTGCTCGACTGTGTCGGCTGGGGCGTCGGTTTCTACGACTTCGACAACGACGGGTTCCAAGACCTGCTCGTCGTCAACGGACACGTCGTCTCGGGAATGGTTCGCTGGTACATG
>CAYZGY010000059.1:0-8084 GCA_964478085.1 uncultured Planctomycetia bacterium | reverse complement strand
CCCAAGAGCGGCTGGGCTACACCGCACCCGTCGTGTGGGTAATGGTGCGCTTCTAAAAAAAAAACAGCCACGACCCGGAGAACGACATCCCGCAGATGCGCGAAGAGGCGTACAAGTCGGGACCGCACCAGACCAAGCTGCTCTTTCTCGGTGGCGAGGGCGGCGTCTTTCGCGATGTGACCGAAGAGGCCGGATACGCGATCCAGGACGAGCGCATGGGCCGTGGCGCGGCCTTCGGCGACCTCGACGCGGACGGCGGAGTCGACGTCGCCGTGACGAACAAGAACGGCGAAGCGCAAGTTCTGGTCAACAAGCTTCCGGAACGAGGCAACTGGGTGATCCTCGACCTGCGCGCGCCCGCACCGAACGTCTTCGGCGTCGGAGCACGCGTTCGCGTACGCGCGGGAGGGCGAATCTGGACTCGCGAGGTCTACGCCGGAACGAGCTACCTCTCTGGCGACGACCTCGGTCTCCACTTCGGTCTCGGTGACATCACGAGCATCGACTCTGTCGATGTGCGCTGGCCGGACGGGACCGTCAAAAAGTACACGGACATCGAGATCAATCGGCGGCAGACTCTGACGAAATGATCGAGAGGGAGATCCTGAAGCTGAACGTCAACGGCGACGAAGCCGACGTCGCCGCCCTGCCGCACGAGACCCTGCTCGATGCGCTACGGGATGGAGTCGGCTTGACGGGCACGAAGCGCGGCTGCGACGACGGCAGCTGCGGCGCGTGCACCGTGCTGGTCGATGGCAAGCCCGTCCTCGCTTGCTTGACGCTCGCTCTTCTCGCGGACGGGTCTTCCGTGACGACCGTCGAAGCTGCCGGGACCGACGCGACGACAGCCGCCGTGCAACAAGCGCTCGTGGAGGAAGGCGGCCTCCAGTGCGGCTACTGCACGCCTGGAATCATCCTCGCGGCCCACGCGCTCTTCGAGGAGAACGCGACGCCCGACTCACGAGAGGTCGCCGTCGGTCTGTCGAACAACCTCTGTCGCTGCACGGGATACTCTCGCATCCTCGCGGCGCTCGAACGGATATCGTCCGAGAACGCGAGCGAAGCACGAGCAGGACGCTGAACTCGAATCGCATGAGCACTCCCGACCCGAGCCACACTTCGCCGACCTCGATCGCAGACGACGAGACCCGTCTCGACGTCGCCGGTCGCTCGACTCCACTCTGCGACTCCCGCGAGCGCGTCAGCGGCAAGCTCGAGTTCGTCGAGGACCTCCGCTTCCCAGGGATGCTCTGCGGCAAGTTCCTGCGCAGTCCGCACGCGCACGCACGGATCGTCTCGGTCGACGTCACGGCCGCGCGGGAGATTCTCGGTGTCCACGCGATCATCACGGGCAAGGACACCACGCGCCGGTACGGCGTCCTTCCGATCGGCCAAGATGAGACCGCGATCGCCGTCGACAAGGTCCGCTACGTCGGGCAAGAAGTCGCCGCCGTCGCCGCCGTCGATGAAGAGGCCGCGGAGCGCGCGATCGAAGCGATCGACGTCGAGTACGAGGTGCTCCCGTCGTACGTCGACGCGCAGTCGGCACTCGACGCGGACGGACCGCCCATCCACGAGGACCGCCCGCGCAACATCGAGAAGGAATACCACCACGTCTTCGGCGATCCCGAGGCGGGCTTCGAGGAGGCGAAGGTCGTCGTCGAGGACACCTTCTTCCACCCCCGAGTCACCCACGCCGCGATCGAGCCGCACGGCACGATCGCACGCTACGACGGCGCAGGGCGCTACACGCTCTGGTCGGCGACGCAAGCGCCACGACACGTGCAGCGCGGCGTCGCGAAGGCGCTCGACGTCGCCGAGAGCTCGATCCGCGTGATTCCGACGGCCGTCGGCGGCGGATTCGGAGGCAAGTCCGAGGCCTTTCCGCAGGACGTCGCGAGCGCGCTTCTCGCTCGCATCACCGGACGTCCGATTCGCTTCGTCCTGAGCCGCGAAGAGGTCTTCTTCCTCCACCGCGGACGCCCCGAGAGTCACGTCCGCATGCGACTCGGCATGGCGGCCGACGGCCGCGTCACCGCGGTCGGCTGCGAGACGATCCAAGACGGCGGTGCGTTCTGCAGCTACGGCGTCGTGACGATCCTCTACTCGGGCGCGCTCATCGCGGCGATCTACGACCTCAAGAACATTCGCTTCGACGGCTATCGTGTCATTACGAACAAGCCCGCGTGCGGGCCGATGCGGGGACACGGCACGATCGGATCTCGTCACGCGTTCGAGGTGCTCTTCGACCGCGCCGCGGTCGCGCTCGACCTCGATCCGCTCCAAGCTCGTACGCGGAATCTGCTCCACCCGGGAGCGCGAACCGTCAACGACCTCCGCATCACGAGCTACGGCTATCCCGAATGCCTGACGCGCGTCGCCGAGGCATCGGATTGGCGCTCGAAGCGCGGCAAGCTTCCTCGTGGACGCGGCATCGGGCTCGGCAGCAGCCACTACGTCAGCGGTGCCTCGAACTCGATCCTTCGCGGCAAGTTCCCGCACACGACCGTCGTCCTCCAGTGTGAGCGCGACGGCTCGGTCAAGCTCTTCACGGGTGCGGTGGACCTCGGGCAGGGAAGCGACACCGCGCAAGCGATCGTCGTCGGCCAGGCGCTCGGTCTCGACGCAGGACAGGTCCAGGTGATCGCGGGCGACACGGGACTGACCCCGGTCGACCTCGGCACCTACGCGAGCCGCGTGACCTTCATGGCGGGCAACGCTGCGCTCGAAGCGGCGAGACGCATGGCCGCAAAGATCCTCGCGCGCGTCGCGCGAGATGTCGGCATCTTCGAGGACGAGCTCGAGCTGCGCGCGGAGAACGTCGTCTCACGACGCGACGGAAGAGTGCTCCTCTCGTTCACGGAAGCGGTGCGTCTCTGCGTCCAAGACGAGGGCGCCCTCGTCACGAAAGGATCGTACTGGCCTCCGAGCGACGCACGCGGCGGCAAGTTCCGCGGCGGCGGCGTCGGTCCCGGCGTCTCGTACAGCTACGCCGTGCAAGCGGTCGAGGTCGAGGTCGACGAAGAGACGGGCGAGGTCTCGATCGAGCGCATCTGGGCGGCGCACGACTGCGGTCGCGCGCTCAACCCCCTCGCGGTGCGCGGGCAGATCGAAGGCTCGGTCTGGATGGGACTCGCACAAGCCATCTCCGAAGAGCAGCAATTCACGGACGACGGACGCTGTCTCAATGCTCGCCTCCTGGAGTACAAGATGCCGACGACGGTCGACTCGCCCGCGATCGAGTCGATCATCGTCGAGAGCCGCGATCCGGAAGGCCCCTTCGGCGCCAAGGAGGTCGGAGAAGGCTCGCTCGGCGCGATCATTCCGGCCCTGACGAACGCGATCTACGACGCCGTCGGCGTCTGGATCTGCGATCTTCCGATCACGCCGGAGCGCGTCCTTGCCGCCCTCGCCGAACGTGACGACGCTTCGGCGCCGCGTCGCCGCCCGCGACAACCGACGGTCCCGCGACACGAGGGAAGCTCGACGCCGCAGACGCTCGACGACCTGACGCGTTGAGCCTTCAGAAGACATGAAGACGCTGCCGCCCTTTCACCTCCACCGTCCGAAATCGCTCGAGGAAGCGACGCGAGCGCTCGCCGAGCACGCGGGCGAGTGTCGCGTGATCGCCGGCGGGACGGACCTCGTCGTCAATCTGCGCGACCGCATCGACATTCCGGAGCACGTCGTCTCGGTCGGCGCGATCGACGAGCTCCAGGGCATCGATCGAGATCCTGCGTCCAGCCTGCGCCTCGGCGCGCTGTCGACGATCCGCGAGATCTCGATGCACCGAGACATCCGCAAGCGCTTCCCCGTGCTCGCACGCGCGGCCGAGTCCGTCTCCGGACCGACCCTGCGCGCGATGGGAACGCTCGGCGGCAACCTCTGCCTCGACACGCGCTGCCACTGGTTCAACCAGTCCTTCGAGTGGCGCCGAGGCTGCGGGTTCTGCCTCAAGAAGGACGGAGACATCTGCCACGTCGCCAAGTCCTCCTCGATTTGCGTAGCGACGTCGTGCGGCGATCTCGCGCCGGCACTTCTGACGCTCGGTGCGACAGTCACGCTCGTCAGCGCACGCGGCTCGCGAGAGCTCGCGCTCGACGAGTTTTACGTCGACGACGGCACACACAAGTTCGTGCTCGAGCCCGACGAGATCTTGACCGAGGTGCGCGTTCCAGCGGCCGCCGCGGGACGCCGCGGCTTCTTCGGCAAGCTTCGAGCGCGCGCGGCGATCGACTATCCGCTCGCGTCCGTCGCGGTCTCGGGATCGATCGACGGCGAAGGCCGCTTCGAGAACACGTCGATCGCGCTCTCGGCGATCGGTCCCCGCCCCGTTCTGCTCGACGCGGTCAGCGAGCTCGTCAACGGACGAGCTGCCGACGAGGAGACGATTCGCGGAGCTGCGGAGATCGTCTATCGTGCGGCCAATCCGCTCAAGACCGGCGGGCTCTACTCCCCGGGTTATCGCCGCCTGCGCACACGCCTCTACGCGCGCGACGGATTGCGCGAGATAGCAGGGCTCAAGGTCGACGAGCGACCGTGACCTTGCCGCGCATCGCCTGTTCGTCTCCCACGAACGCGGCGACGACGAAGCGCGCGTAGTCGCCAAACGCGGTGTCGACCGTCGCCTCGAGTCGCACCTCCTCCCCGGGGCGCACGACGCGATAGAAACGCGCCTCGGCGACCTCCGCGAGGTAGCCGCTGACCGGCGCCCCCTCGCCTCCCATCAGTGCGAGGCCCGCGAGCTGAGCGAGCGCCTCGACGAGGACGACGCCGGGCACGATCGGCTCGCCGGGAAGGTGACCGTCGAAGACGCGATGCCGCTCTCCGAAGGTGACCGTTCCCGCGACGCGCTCCATCGACGCGTGCTCGACGACTCGATCGACGTAGAGCGCCGGCGGCTTCTGCGGCAGACAATCGATGAGGTGGTACTAAGACTCCGCGCTCACGCGATCTCCTCTCAACGCTTCGCGACGACCGCGCCGATCGAGAACTCCTCGTACTCCGCAGCGATTCGCTCGAAGTCGGGGATGATTTCGACCTCCGAGTACCCCGTGACCTCGAACGCTTTTCGCCAGCCGGCGACGTCGAGAAAGCCGCCCTGCTCGCGGAATCCCTCCTCGAGCTGAACGTCGTGAAACTCGTCGAGCATCTGAAAGACGAACTCGGGATGCACGGGACGACCGGAACTCGGTCTCACGCACTCGCCGATGACGACGTGACCACCTTCGGCGAGCGACTCGCGCAGCCCTCGGAGCGTGCCAACAAGATCGCGCACCGTGTGAAGGACGTTGACGCCGAAGACGAGATCGCAGCTCGCCGCATCGAGCTTCCACCTCTCGGCGTCCGCGTTGAGGTCGAGCATTCGATAAGCGAACTCGACGCCTCGATCGCCGTGGGACGCCTCGACGCGCTCGCGCGCCTTGCGAAGGAAGTTGGGCGAGATGTCCGTCAACGTCAACGATCCGACGCCACCGCCCGTATCGAAAAGCTCGTCGAGCAGCGTCTGCGACCCGCTACCGCATCCCGCGCCGACCTCGAGCACACGTGGCCCGCCCTCTCCGACCCCGCTCCGCTCCAGCGCGACGCTGGCCGCGTAGGCGGCGACAGCGTTCGTCGGCTGGTAAAGCGGATTGCCGCGATCGAAGTATCGCTCCCAGAGCGAGACCGAATCGGATCCGAAGAGGAGCGTGTGACCACTCTGCTCGCCGCGCAGGAACTCGGGATAGCCTTGCGCGGCGAGATCGACGAGCTCGACGACCGGCGAGAGCGTCGGCTCAACGGTGAGAATCGTCTCGCGAAGCGCCGCGAGCGAATCTTCCGTGCCGAGCTGGAAGACCTCGTCCGCTGCGCGTGCGAGAACGCTCTGTCGACGCTTCTTCTCGAGCCAGATCAGACAGGCCAGTCGTGACTCCTCCTGCTCGCCCGACGCACGTGTCGACGTGTCGAACTCTTCGAGGAGCTGAAGAACGCGAGCGTCCGTGTAGAGGTTCGCGAGCTCGTTCGCACGCCAGAGAGACTCGGTCCAAAGGTCGAGCGTGCGACCCGGAAAGAAATCAGAGCTGGGCAGCTCGGCGTACGTCGTCGTAAACAACGGCTCGAGCTCGGAAGCGTCGCTCCCCTGGCTCACGGCAAGATCAGGGCTCCACGTAACCGCGCTCGACGATGAAATCCGCGAGCGTCGTGATGGTTTGGAGAACGCGTTCGCCCTCTTCCTGGCTCTGGATCTGAATGCCGTACTGCTTCTCGACCTGCGCGACCACCTCGAGCACGTCGATCGAATCGAGGCCGAGCCCTTCGTCGCCGAAGAGGGGCGTCTCGTCGGCGATCGTGGCGGCGTCCATCTCGAGCTTGAGCTCGCGGACGAGCATGTCCTTGACGTTGGCTTTGAGACTCTCCGACGCGGGCATTCAGAATCCTCTTTCCAGAACCTCGAACAGCGTATCGGGCCCGACCCGGATGCTCCTGTCCTTCGGCACATCCTCGAGGAGGCGCACCGTCGTCACGAGCTCGTCGACACCGAGCCGGTTCGGCGAAACGTGCATCTGGTCGTAAGAGTCGGTCGAGGTCAAGACATCGACGAAGGTTTCTTCGGACGAAGGATTCGCCCCCGGATCGACGACCTCGAGAGCGAGCGCGGCCGCGGCTCTTCGCTCTCCCGGAACCTGTCCGACCGCGGCGACGAGGAGCCGCCGCGACTCGCCGACGCGATCGAGGGCGAGCGCGTCGAGCGCATGCCCGCAAGCCTTCAGGCCCCCGAGCGCGCCCTCCGTCAGCGTCGCCTGGTAGTCCTGGAGACCGAAGAGGAGGCCGATGACCGACGCCGCCGTCGACGGAAGTGCGTAGAGGAATCCCGATGGTCCGACGATCGCGGGATCCTCCGCGAGCTCTTCGACAAAGCCTGCGTGGGCCGGAAGGGAGATCCCTTCGATCGCGACGACGAGTCCTCCACGACAGGTCTCGCCCGAGCCTGGGCGCCACCACCCCGCACGCTCGAGGGCCTCGGCGCACACGAGCGGCAGAGGCGCGATCTCGGTCGGAACGGCGCGACGAGCACTCCAGCGTCCCGGGAAGAGGTTCGGCTCCAGAGCGCTGTCACGAGTCGTCCCGCTCTCGACTTCCGTGTGCCAGCGATCCTTCTCGAATCGCTCGACGCGAGCCGTCGCGTGAAGTCGACAGCGCATGCGGTGCATCGTGTCGTTTTCGCTCACGCCTCGACACCTCCGATTCGATCCGCGGCGAAGCTCGGAGACGCTTGCACGACGACACCATTCTGCCCACCGAATCCGACGACCAGCGAGACGACGACCGGTGAACGCAGCGGGACTGGCTCATCGATCACGTACGCGAGCTCGCACTCCGGGTCGATCTCGTCGACACCGAAGACGCGCGGAATCGTTCCGCGATCGAGAATCGAGGCCCCGAAGACGATCGCCGTCGCCCCCGTCGCTGCCAGAAGATGACCGACGGGCGACTCCCAAGTCGTCACGGGAACACGCCGACCGACCTCCTCCCCGAAGGCCGCGCAGACCGCGCGGCTGAGCATGCGATCGTAGATCGCGGACCCCGCCGCGGTGACGACGACGCAGCCGATGTCCTGCGGAGCGCAACATGCGTCGTCGAGTGCCCCGCGAATCGCGTCCGCCATCGCGTGGCCCTCGGGATCGGGCGAAGTCAGATGAAACGCGTCGCTCCGCAGTCGATGGCCGAGCACGGCGGAGAGCGGTCGTCGCCCCGCACGCCGTGCGTCGGTGAACGGCTCGATCCACGCGAATGCCGCCGCCTCGCCGAGGACGATGCCATCGTGCGCGACGTCGAAGGGGCGGAGATCTCCGCTCGGCGAAAGCGCACGGAGCGCCGAAAAGCCCGCCTGCATCGACCGGCTGAGAGTGTCGGCTGAACCGACGATGGCCGCATCACAGCGCCCGAAGGCCAGGTCGGCCGCGGCCTGCTCGAGGGCACAGAGTGACGAGACGCACGTGGCGCTGAAGAGGTGCCTCGGTCCCTCGATCGAGAACGGACAAGCATCGACGACACGATTCGACAACGCCGCGAACGTCGATTCGCTGTCGTCTTTGCTCGCC
>CAYZGY010000058.1:16465-17605 GCA_964478085.1 uncultured Planctomycetia bacterium | reverse complement strand
ACCCGGGAGGACGTGCTGATCATCCGGCCGCTGCTCGAATGTACGCGAGGCGAGCTGCGGGCGTACCTCGAATCGATCTCTCAGCCGTTTCGCCACGACGGGCTCAACGACGATCTTTCGGTCCCGCGCAATCGCGTGCGGCACGAGGTTCTGCCTCTGCTCGAGGAGGGCGTGCATCGAGGGACGCGCGAGGCGCTCGAGCGTCTCGCAGGGCACGCGCGACAGCTCGAGGATGATCTCCGCGAGCTGGCCTCTCGCGCGATCTCCGAAGCGGATCTCGAGGTGCATTCGGACTGCGCATCTCTGCGGGCGAGTGTCCTTCGCAGTTGGCCAAGATCAGTACGGCGAGCCGCGCTTCGACGACTCGAGGTCATCGTCTGCGGGGAGGGGCTCACACGACTGAACGAGAAGAGGTTCTCGGTGCTCGACGATGTCGTCACTGCAGGAAGCGACGGGGCGCGCATCGACGTCGGAGGAGGGCTGTCCGTTCGACTCCGTGATGGCTGGATCGAGCTGTCGTTCGATCGCGCCGAGGGAGCACTTCGGGAACGAGAGACGCCTGCGGCCGAGGTCGAGATTCAGATCGACGGAGGCCGTATCGAATGGGGCGCTTGGACGATCGAGGCACGACGAGCCGAGAAGCCGGAAGTCTGCGACGATCCGTCCGTCGAGTGGATCGACGAGGACGCGCTCGACGGTCCGCTGCGTGTGCGCGGGCGAGTGCCCGGCGATCGCTTTCATCCGCTGGGCGCTTCGGGATCGAAGAAGCTCAAGGAGTTCCTGCGGGAGCGAGGGGTCGAATTCGATCTGCGCGACGATCTGCCGATCGTCCTCAGCGGCGATCGGATCGTCTGGGTGGTCGAAGAGCGTCTCGCCCACCCCTTTCGAGTCCGTGACGAGACTCGACGCTTCGTGCGGCTCGAGGCGGGGCGTTTGTCCTCGAGCTGAATCTGCGAGCTGTCGCTGCTCGGTGCCACGCGACAAACTGCATACCGGAGAACCGAGCGATGAACCAGAGTTCGGGGGATTTCATGGATCCGCGAGGAGAAACCTACCTCTTCCCCAGCGTGTAGCGCCAGCGGTTCTCGAGCGCGAGCTGAGCCTCGAGATAGACAAGACCTGGCAGACCAGCGACTGGAC